>NZ_CP117523.1:1242854-1553568 GCF_036812735.1 Terrisporobacter glycolicus ATCC 14880 = DSM 1288
GGGGATGTGTGGAGTATGGTTTTTAATAAAAATAAGAAGGCAATTTCAAAAGCAATGGCGATGGGGATACTTACTACAAGTATGATGCCTGTAGTTGCTTTAAATGAAAATGTGGAAGCAAAAGAAGTTACATCTACAAATCAACAAAAGAAAGTAACTAAAGTTGTAGAAGTAACATGTTCTGCTCTTAATGTTAGAAAAGGTCCAAGTAAGGATTATTCTATAGCTGGTACAGTAACAAAAGGAACGCAACTTAAATACATTTCTAAAAGCGGTAATGGTTGGTATAAAGTTGAATATAAAGGTACTACTAGATATATTAGCAATAATTACTCAAAATTGAAAACTATATCAGGAACATCAAATGAAAATAAGGACACTATAAAGAAAGTAGGAAAGGTAACATGTTCTGCTCTTAATGTTAGAAAAGGTCCTGGAACAAATTATGGTGTTAAAAAAACAATAAAAAAAGGTAGTGTTGTAGGAGTAATAAAATCATACAGCAATGGATGGTCTAAGGTAAAAATATCTAAATCTTCAACAGGATATGTATCTTCTGAAAATATGAAAACATATTCAGGAGATTCTGGTGATATTAAAGTAACATATACTAAACCTTCTACATCATCAACAACTAACAAAAAGATTGATACAGTAGTATCTACAGTAAAAGCACAAGTAGGCAAACCTTATGTATATGGAGCAGCAGGGCCAAATTCTTTTGATTGTTCTGGACTTACATATTACTCTTATAAAAAATCAGGAGTTTATTTGAATAGAAGTTCTAGGGATCAAGCATCAAATGGAAAGCATGTTAGCAAGAGTAATTTAAAACCAGGAGATCTAATATTCTTTAATAGCGGTACAAATAGTATACGTCATGTAGGTATGTATGTGGGAAATAATAAATTTGTTCACTCGCCAAGCCCAGGAAAAACAGTAAGATATGAAAGTTTATCAACTTCATATTATGTAAAAGGATATGTAACGGCAAGAAGAATAATTGATTAATTAATATAAGTAGCTATAATGAAAATTTTATTTTCATTATAGCTTTTTTAATTGTTGTTATTTTGAATACTAAATAGAAAAGGAAACAATGAAATATAATAAGCTTTTATTATAATACTTTATTATCATTTTATAATTATATAAATAATAAAAATAAGGTCATTTTCATATTATTAAATATAAAAGTATAAAGGGGAGGGCAGCGATTATGGTTGTAATTGCAAAAGAACTTCTACAATATGAGAAAGATTATATTAAATACTATATAAACTTTCCGAAAATATATTATAAACAAGAGAATGACAAAGATTATATAAAAAATGAAATGATAGAAAGTGTAAATCAAATTATATTTGAAGACATAATGACTTTTATGGATGTAGTTGAGGACACATATAATGTAAGTAGTGAAGAGTATACTCATATTAATAGCATTACAGAATTTCAAGTTGGATATTTATCAAAAGATATAATAAGTTTGGCTATTGAATTTTCGCAACTGGCAGGATTTTATGATATAAGTTGTTTGAAAGGCTATAATTTTGATTTTAAATTAAAAAAAGATATTATCTTAAAAGATTTATTTAAGGAAAATGTAGACTATATAAAAATACTTAAAAAATATATATTAATTCAAGCTAAAATACTAATTTCAGAATTACAAAAATATGAAGAAGATAATTTATATCAAATGGGTGAAGAGAATATTTGCTTAGATGAAGAAAATATATTTTATTTTACTCAAGAGCATTTAATATTGCCTTTTTCTTCTTGTGAAATAGATAAAGAAATTTTGAACTTAATCGAATTTAAAATACCTTTTAATAAAATTTATAATTATCTCAGTGAATATGCTGTAAAAAATATTGTGAAAAAAATAGTGCTTTAGTATGGAGGGAAAAATTATGTTTTATGAATATGATAGAATAGCTGCTGTTCAGTATGCAAGACAATGGGCCCTTAGCAGAAATCCTAAATTTCAAGATTATGAAGATTGGGGAGGTAATTGTACCAACTATATTTCTCAATGTGTAAATGCAGGAGGAGTTCCCATGGACCACTATGGTGACAATATTATGAAACAGTGGTATTGGTATAGCGATAAAAAGAGAACACCTAGTTGGACGGCTGCACAGCCATTTTTTGAGTATTTTACTAAAAATAACAATGATAATACAGATAATTTTGGAGTGTATGCAGCAGAAGCAGGGTATGATGAAATGGAGTTAGGTGATATTGTTCAATTAATAAAAGATGGGAAAGCATACCATACAATGATAATAACGGGAATATTACTTAACGGAGATAAGGTTAATGATTATCTTGAAAGCCAAAATACTTATGATTTATTAGATTATCCTCTGAGTTTGAAAGTTGGAGAAAGACGATATTTAAAAATATTTGGGTATTATATGTGATTTGTAAAGTTGAAAAGAATCTTTCTTGGTGTTAAAATAAATTTATCAGAATTATTTTCATTATATGGGATAATATGCTAAGAAGGGTGAAATTATGGCAAGACAAAACAAAAAAAGAAAACATGGCAAAAAAAGAACTAAAGTAAATAAAAGAAAATTGATTCTTGTAACTGTAGGACTATTAATAATAGTATTTGGTTTATTAAAAGCTTTACAAACTGTATTTTCAGGTCTATCTGTGGCAAAAGAAAATGTAGGGTCTCTTATTACAGCAGTATTTGGAGTTGGTGAAGATACTAGCAAAGTAAACAAAGAAAAACAATTTGATTTGAAAGAAGAAGGTACTACAGAAAAGAAGAAATATGTAGTATACATTGATGTAGGTCATGGTGGAACAGACGTAGGATACAAAACAAATAATGGAGTTTTAGAAAAGGATATTGATTTGCAAATAAGTAAATTAGTATCATCAAGATTATCTTCTCAAGGTGATATTAGTGTGGTTGTGTCACGAAATACAGACACTACATTATCTAATAGCGAAAGAGTAGAAGATGCAAATAAGCAAAACGCTGATCTTTTTGTATCAATTCATATGACTGGTAATGAAGACAATAAAGCAGAAGGCGTTCAAACATTTTATAGAGTTGGAGCGAATGATGCTTCGGATGAACTTGCAACACTGATACAAAAGTCTGTTTCAGCATATGTAGACTTAAAAGATAGAGGAGTTACACCTTTTACATTTGATGTATTACAAGGTAATAATATGCCAGCAATACTAATACAGTGTGGCTTTTTAAGTAATCCTAAAGAAGAAAAAAAATTAATGAATCCTGAGTTTCAAAAAAACTTAGCAGAAGGGATATATCAAGGTATTTTATCTTTTTTAGATACTCAAGGATAAAACAGGAGGAAAAATAATGGAAAATCTACAAGTAAAGAAAGTTTTACTAGAGGAAGCCTTAAGGAAAAAATCTATGGGAAATATGTTTACTATTGTAGAAAAAGATAACCTAGTTTTATTTAGAGCTTTTCAAGATATTTATGCTAATAATTGTTTGACAGCAATAATATTAAGTGAATCTGCTTATACAATGATTAATATTTTCTTTGGCAAAGTAGTATTAGAAGATAAAAGAGAGGAAGTATTAAATTTAATTAATAGTTTAAATACTGATTATACAGCAAATAAATTTGTGATTAGTAAAAGTAATGAACTTATTCTTCAAGTACCTTATATATCCTTAGCAGATGACTTTAGTGGAGAAGTAGTAATTGATTTGTTACGTGAATTGTTAATAATATTAGTAAAAAAAGAATATATTAAGTTTCAAGACATACTTGGAGATAGTATGATGATGGACTTTGTAAATAATTAATTAAAAAATCCTTAAGCATTTGCTTAAGGATTTTTTAGTTAAAGTAATATGTATAAAGCATTATATATTATGGTAATAATCTCTAATAAGAAATTTTAAAGAAGGGATTTATTATGTGTAAGATAACTAATTTTTATCAATATAAATACTGTAGAGGAAATTATTTTATAAATGTATTTATTAATAAAGAGTCAGCAAAAGGAATTAAGTCATTATTAAAAGAAAAATTAAAAGAAAGAAATTTAAATGAAGAATATGTATGTGTTTATACTATTTTGTTGGACAAAATTAATAAAAATATGAAAGAAAGTGTTTATGTAAAACTTAGAATAAATAAATGCTATTTACAATATTTAAAGGATTTATATTATGATTATTATGATAGAGAAGAAAGTATATGTGTTAAGGAAGTAATATGTCATTTACAATATTTTATTGAAGAAGATGGAGAAAATATTTTTAAATTTTATAATTTGATGGAAAACACTAAAATAAGTGCTTTGTCAAAAATGTAAATAATTATTTAAGCAAATTATTAAAGGTTGCAGGTGAAAAATTTACTTGCAACCTCTTTTAAATATATATTATTAAATATTAAAATATTTTTTTACAATCGTTGTATTCATAAACATCCATTAAAGCTTCTCCAAATCTTTGATAATGAGTAATTTCTCTTTGTGCTAAGAATCTAAGAGTATCTTTAATGTCAACATCATCAGTTAAGTTTATTAACTGATAATAAGTAGCAAGAGCTTTTTGTTCAGCGGCCATATCTTCGTGTAAATCTGTAACAGGGTCACTCATAACAGCTATCGTAGAAGTGCTAAAAGGAACGCCATTAGAATCTGCAGGAAAAATCCCATAACCATTTTGAGCATAATTGCTACCTAGGCCATATTTTTTCATTTCTTCTGGAGTAGCGCCATCAGTTAATTGGTAAACCATAGCAGATATCATTTCTACATGAGCAAGTTCTTCTGTACCTATATCAGTTAATAATCCAATTGTTTTTCCCGTAGGCATAGTATATCTTTGTTGTAAATATCTAAGTGCAGCTCCCAACTCTCCATTAGGTCCCCCAAGTTGTGTATAAATATATTTAGCCATCTGTAAATCTTTACACTGTAGATTTACTGGAAATTGTAACGCCTTTTCATATATCCACATAAATTTAATCCCCCTATAATATTTTTAATTATAATATTCTCTTTGCCATGGCCAAGGTTCATCTATCCACCCAAAAGGACAAGAACTACTACTATGACCAAAATTCATTAAAGGTCCAAATTTTTTTTCATATGCCTTTACTGCTTGTTCAAACTGTTGTCCTAGTGAATTATATAAACATATAGCATTTTTATCTGTAGGATTATTATCTAAATATAAATTTAAGTCTAAACATGCGAAACAAAGCTCTTGGACTTTAAGCATTTGTTCAGCTCTACTCATGTTTGTCATTATCTTCTACCTCCTCTTTTTTTAGGTGATGAATATAATGCAGGATTATACATTTCAGAATTAAATAAGTTTAATTCTGGAAAAATAGTACCGTATTTAAGTGCACATTCAAGATTGTATATTTTTGTAAGCACTTGATCATTTACATATGGTCTAGCTAAGCAGTTACCACAGTTTTGCGAAACTCCTCTAGATGTATTTTCCATATTGTCAAAACCTCCTCGTTGAATTAGATATTTCTATCTTAATTCTATACTATTCCAATTATTCTAAATCGTGAGTACTTGCTTGTATAAAACCTATAAAATATGATAAAATTAATTTTATGCATAGATATGTAGAGAATATGAGGTGAAAAGATGAGTGAATTAGCAGGAAATGGCTGTCAAATAATAGTACCTTTTGATGAGCGTAAACCTTTAAAAGAAATCGAAAAAAGCATATTAAAAAAATATAGAAAATACACTTGGTCTAAATTTATAAAAGCAATAAAAGATTATAAATTAGTTGAAGAAGGAGATAAAGTAGCTGTAGCAATATCTGGTGGAAAAGATAGTTTGCTTATGGCAAAAATGTTTCAAGAATTAAAAAGGCACGGACAAGTAAACTTTGAATTGGAATTTATAGCAATGGACCCAGGATATCATAAAGATATAAGACAATTACTAATTGATAATTGTGAGTACTTAGAGATACCAATCAAATTATTTGATGCAAATATATTTGAAGTTGCAGATGAAATAGCAAGTGATTATCCTTGCTATATGTGTGCAAGAATGAGAAGAGGGGCCTTATACAATAAAGCTGAAGAATTAGGGTGTAATAAACTTGCACTAGGTCATCATTTTGATGATGTTATAGAAACGACAATGCTTAACTTATTATGTGCTGGGAACTTTAAAACAATGCTTCCAAAGCTTAATTCAACAAACTTTGATGGAATACAAATAATAAGACCTCTTTATTATATAAGAGAAGAAAGTATTATAAAATTCATTCAAAATAGCGGAATATGGCCACTTAATTGTGCTTGTATGGTTGCGGCTAAAAAAACAGGTAATAAAAGATATGAAATTAAAGACTTAATTAAATCCTTAGGGGACAACTTTCAAGAAGTTGAAAAATCAATATTTAAATCGGCTCAAAATGTATATTTAGATTCAGTGTTAGGCTGGGAACAAGATGGAAAAAGGCATTCTTTCTTAGATAAATTCGAGGATGAAGAATAAAATATAAAATAACCGTTGAAATAACAATTCAACGGTTTTTCTTTATGTTAATTATGATAAAATATAATTATAGCTATAAAGAGAGGGGAATTATTTTGAAGAAAATTTACATGGATTTTGAAATGAATATGCCAAGTTCCAAAAGTAAGAGGGAGGGGTTTAAAGCAGAAATCATAGCAATAGGTGCCATTAAATATGATACTAAAAGTGGAAAAATAGATAAGTTTAAATCTTTAATCAAACCAGTAACTAATCAAGAAGTATTTCCTCATATTGAGGAACTTACCCACATTACAACTAAAGATTTGGAAACTGCTCCAACTTATGAAAATGTTATGAGAAATTTTAAATCATGGCTTGGTATATATTCAGATATTGAAGGAATTTATACTTTTGGAAATTTAGATTTAACGTGTTTTAATTATACAGATAGATTAAGCTCTCAAAAAAATAATCATCCAAGATTTTTAAACAATATAAGAAATTTGTTTGTAGACATTAAAGATAAGTATATAAATTATGGGATGAAGTGTATGAACTATGTATCATTAAAAAATCTTTTAGAATATGCAAATGTAAAGTTTTGTGGGGATGCACATGATCCATTGTATGATGCATATAATTTATATATATTAGATAAAGTCTTAGAAGAAAATGATAAAATAAGAAATTTATTAATAATACACGATTTTTTAAAACCACCATTCACGGTCTTAAATGAAGATTTGGAAAATAGATTCGAAGAATATAGACAGTATTTATATAATCAAAATGGGGAATTTGATATTTACTGTATATCTTTAGAAATTATTAAAACTATTAAACTATATTTATCATCTATAAAGGAAATAAATGTGCATGAAATAGATATTATTAGAGATGTAAGTAAAAAACTAGAATCACTGGATAAATTAAAAGATATAAAAGAAGGTTATTTTTATGTTTTAGATAATTTGTATCTGGATATGAAAGAATTATTAGATGATGCTCTTTTATATAAATTAAATCAACAAGAATACGAGGAAGAAGTTAATAATATAATTGATTTATTTAATGAAGATTTAGAAGTAGAAAATATAACTGAAGTAGCAACAGATATAACGTAAAATGATTTCAAAAGAAATCATTTTTTTTGTTTTAAATAATAAATATTATAAATATAAATAAGAAAGAGGATTATGTAAGAGGAGGAGGTTGTATGTTTATAACTACAGTTATAAAAATGTCTACTTTAATAAAAATAATATTTTTTATTGTTATTGCAGTGGTAATAGTAAGATATATAAAAAATATTAAAACATCATTAGTTGGGGGGAAAAAAACTATTAATTACTTATTAAGAAGAAACACTAAATCGTTCCTTAAAAATAGATATAATATGTTTAATATACATAGTAGGAATGAAGATGCTAAGGTATACAACATAAATAGTGATGAGGATGTAATAAGATATGCTAATGGAGATATTTATAAAGGTCAAATTAAAGATGGTATAAGAGAAGGTCTTGGAACTTGCTACTTTGCAAATAAAGATATTTATGAGGGAATGTGGAAAGGCGACAAAATGGAATGTGTAGGTAAATATGTATTTGCAAATAAATCTTTTTATAGTGGTGATTTTAAAAATGGATGCAAGGAAGGTATTGGAGTTTATACTTGTGATGATTACAAATATATTGGACAGTATTACGCAGACAGAAAAGGAAGAGTAGGAACATTCCATCTACCAGAAAATTCATATTTGAAGGTTATCATTGAAAATGGAACAATTGTAGAAGGAACATATATAAGAGAAGGATATAAAGAGGAATATATTTATAATATTGATTTAAGTAATGAAAGAGAAGTGATTAAAAATATTAGATCTTATTTTGTAAGAGATGTTTCTAATATATAATTTAATAATATTGGAGTGAAATATTATGAAAAACCAAAATGATGATTATAAAGTAAAACTTATTCCTTTTATTATGAATAGAGGAGTAAAAAATATAGGAAAAACACCTTATGGAGTAGCTATGATTCAAGCAAAAAATATGTGGAGTGAATCTAGTAGGGGTGAAGGTATAAATATTGCGGTAATAGACTCAGGTTGCGATATTAATCATGAAAGTTTAAAGGACAATATTGTATTTGTTAGAAATTTTACCGATGAAGATAAGAAAAATCCTAATATAGTAATTGATAGAGTTGGTCATGGTACTCATGTGGCAGGAATTATAGCTTCAAATGGAAATAATAATACAGTAGTAGGAGTAGCTCCATGGGCTAATTTATACATTTTAAAAGCTATTGATAGGACTGGAAGTGGAAAAGTAAGCTGGGTAATTAATGCTATAAATTATGCAGTAGATAAGAAAGTTGATATTATATCAATGTCTCTTGGTATGCCAAACGATGATCCTAAGCTTGAAAAAGCAATAAAACATGCTGTTAATAATAATATATTAGTAGTATGCGCTGCTGGTAATGAAGGTGATGGAAATGCAGGTGATTTTGAATACTCATATCCAGCATCTTATGTAGATGTAATATCAGTGGGGGCTGTAGATAAAAAAGGTGTTCCTGCTAGCTTTTCAAATGCTAATTTAGTAGTAGATTTGGTAGCTCCAGGGGTAGATATAGTATCTACTTATCCTAACAATCAATTTGCAAGCTTAAGTGGAACAAGTATGGCAGCACCTCATGTTAGTGGAAGTTTAGCATTACTTAAAAATTGGTCTCATGAAGAATTTCAAAGAGACTTAACTCAAGAAGAGATTTACGCACAACTTATAAAGTATACAAAAAATTTAGGATACCCTAGAACAGTGCAAGGTAATGGATTGATTTATTTAAAAGATAAAAAATAAATAGTTTTTTTCAGCTTGGAACTTAATTATAATAAGTTTCAAGCTCTTTTTTTTACAAAAAATATAAAATTTCATTTTTTATCTCAAAATTTTACAAAAAAATGATATAATAAATTAGAAAGTAACAAAATTGTAACTAATTAGATGCTTAAAATTAAAATATATGGAGTTGAGACAATGATTAAATTTACAAAAGTAGAGAAGCAATACTCAGACGGAAATAAATGTCTTCAAGATATAAATCTTACAATAGATAAAGGAGAGTTTATTTTTTTAGTAGGACATTCAGGGGCGGGAAAATCAAGCCTTCTAAAATTAATAACTAGAGAAGAAAAAGTTACAGATGGGACAATTATAGTTAATAACGAAAACATAACTAATATAAAAAATTTAATGCTACACAAATACAGAAGAAATATAGGAATAGTTTTTCAAGATTATAGATTAATTAAAGAAAAAACTGTATATGAAAATGTAGAATTAGCACTTAGAGTAGTAGGAGAAAATCCTAAGAATATAAGGAATAAAGTTATGGAAGTTTTAGAAAGGGTAGGAATAGCTCATAAATATAAAAAATATCCAGATGAATTATCAGGTGGTGAGTGTCAAAGGGTTGGTATAGCAAGGGCATTAGTAAATAAACCTTCTATTATAATTGCCGATGAGTGTACAGGAAACCTAGATATGGATAATTCTATTTCTATAATGAAGCTACTAGAGGAAATAAATAAAAGAGGAATTACTGTAATCATGGCTACTCATAACTTGGAGCTAGTGAGAGAATTTCCTAGAAGAATTGTTAAAATTGAAGGTGGCAAAATAATTTATGACACAAAGAGGTGCGAATAATGAAGATAATATCAAAGGTAACATATAGTTTTAAGCAAGGATTAAAAGGTGTATTTAGTAATAAAACTATGAGCTTAATTTCTGTAGTTTCAGTAACTTCAGTTCTAGCTATACTTGGTATAGTCTTATGTATAGTATTAAATATTAACTCATTTATGGAAAAAACACAAAATGAAGTAAATGAGATAAGAGTATCGCTAGATTCAAAAATAAGCAAAGATAATAGGGTAAAAGTAAAAGAAGAATTAGAAAAAATAAATGGAGTTGAAAGCGTTAAATATCAAACGAAGGATGAAGCTTTTGATAATATGAAGGAAAACTTTGGTGACGAGAAAGAGTTGTTAGAAGGTGTTAAAAATCCTTTAGATGATTATTTTATAGTAACTATTGCTGATTCTCAGGAAATAAAAACTTTGGCAAATAGTATAGAAAAAATAAAAGGTGTTATAGAAGTTCAATACTATGAAGAAATTATGGAAAACTTTATAACAGCATCAAATACAGTAAAACAATTTGGAGGAATTGTAATAGGATTCCTATTAATAGTTTGTCTAGTATTAATATCTAATACAATAAAGGCCAGAGTATATAGCAAAAAAGAAGAAATACAAGTTATAAAATATATAGGTGGTAGCAATAGATTTGTAATAGCTCCATTTATAGTAGAAGGATGTATAATAGGCTTATTTGGTTCTTTAATATCTCTTGGTATATGTACAGGAATGTATAAGTATGTAGTGGAAAATATGCAAATATCTCTAAATTCGATTGTTGGAGATATGATGTTACCTCTTTCAAGTGTATCCTACTTATTAGTTTTAGTATTATTTGTTACAGGAATAATAGTAGGAATATTAGGAAGTGGGTTATCTGTAAAAAAATATTTAAAAGTATAAAAAATAATTTGGGGGAAAAATATGAAGAAAATAATATCAACAGCTTTAATTTGCTCAATGCTATTTTCAGCTGGTAGTACAATATATGCCAATGCTGAAAATACAGAAAGTAAGTTAAAGTCTAATCAAGACAAGCAAGATGAATTAGATGTAAAGATAAAAAATTTAAATGATAGGAAAGAAAAAGTAGAAGAAAAAATTAATCAAGCAAATAAAAAGATAGAAACAATAAATAATGAATCAAAAAAATTAAAAGAAGATATTAAGAAGCTAGAAAAAGATATAGACTCAAATGAAGAAAGCTTAGGAGACCGATTAAAAGTTATAAACAATAACTATACATTAGGTTATTTAAAGGTTATACTAAGTAGTAATTCTATTTCTGACTTTTTAAATAATGTGTATATAGTGCAAGAAGTTGTAGCACAAGATAAACAAATGCTAAAAGATTTAGAATCTGATAAAAGTGAAATAGAAGAGAAGAAAATAACATTAGATAAGAACAAAGAAGAAGCAAAAGTAATTAAAGATGAGTTAGTTAAAGATAAAGAGAGCTTAGAGGAAGATAAAGCAGAGCTGAAAAAATTAAAAAACGAATTAGTTAATGAAGAGGAAGCATTAGAAGAAAAGCTACAAAAAATAGCAGCAGAAAATGCTGCAGCTTCTAGTGAATCAAATACAAATAAATCAGATTCAAACAAATCAGATTCAAGTAATTCAAATGCTGTAATATCAAATGGGTCATGGCCAGTACCTGGATATAGTACAATATCTTCGCCTTTTGGATATAGAGTACATCCTGTACTAGGTGTAAGTAAATTACATACAGGAATAGATATACCAGCACCTACAGGAACTCCAGCAGTAGCTGTTGATAGTGGAACAGTAATTTATTCAGGTGTTCAAGGAACTTATGGAAATACAGTAATGATAAGACATGACAATGGCTTAGTGTCACTTTATGCTCATAATAGTTCTTTAGTAGTTAAAGTAGGAGATAAAGTTAAAAAAGGACAAGTTGTTACTAAAATAGGATCAACAGGCAGATCAACAGGGCCACATTTACACTTTGAAATTAGAGTAAATGGAACTCCTCAAAACCCATTAAATTACTTATAATCTTTTTAGATAAGGGGTAGTATTTATGCAAGAATATGTGGTAGTAGACTTAGAAACTACAGGACTAGACCCATATAGAGGTTGTGAAATAATAGAAATAGGTATAACAGAAATAAAAAATAATCAAATAGCAAGAAATTATTCAAGATTAGTAAAGCCGGATGCAATTATACCTTCTTTTATAACAGAAATAACTGGTATAACAAATAAAATGGTAGAAAATGAAGAAGGCATAGAAACTGTTTTACCGAGATTTAGAAAATTCTTAAGCGATAGAGTTATGATAGCGCATAATGCCAAATTTGATTTGAAGTTTTTAAATTATTATTTGCAAAAATATAATTTAGAACCTATAGACAATCATATATGTACCCTAGAAATGCTTAAAGAATGTAAATCATATAAAGGAAAAAATAAAAAACTGGAAACTGCATGTAATTATTACAATATTATTAATGAAAATGCTCATAGAGCTGATAGCGATACTAAGGCTACAGCAGAGTTGTTCTTAATAATAAAAGATGAAGTATTTCCAGAACCTATATAATTAAGACTAAGAGCTATAGATAAATCTATAGCTCTTTTTTATATTGGAAATTTTGTGTTCAATAAAAGTATTGATTCATAGTATATATTAGTAGGAATAATAGGGGGATTAGATATGAATCACATTTATGTAAATATTTATACAGATAAAGTTAAGTTTTACATAGTTTACTATGATCAAAATGAGAAAAGACAAATTAAAGATGATGAAATTGTATTGCCTTTTTCTTTTAGTATGGGTGATAAATTATATTATATAAAAAAAATAATAAGCACAATTATAAATCAATATAATATAGAGGCATATTGTTTGGAAGTAGATAGAGATATAGGTGTTGAGATAGTAGATGCAGTTAAGATGGAAGGAGTTCTAGAAGAATTATTCTCAAGTAAAGGAGTAATACTATGGAAATAAGTCCAAAATTAAACTTAAAAATATTACAAAAGATTAATTCAGAAGGTGTAAATTCAGCTTTATATATAGTTGAAGATAGACAGCTTAACTGTGAGATGATATTAAAGCAGATTGATAAGAAAAAACTAAAAGAGTATGATAAATATTTTGAAGAATCTAAAAAGATATCTTCATTAAATCATCCTAATATAATAAAAATTAATTATGCAACTTATGACGACGAGTATATTTATATAACAATGCCTTATTATGAAAAAGGATCTTTAAATCATATATTGGATTCCAGAAGTTTAACAGTAAGGGAAATTATAAAATACTCTTTAGATTTTCTTTCAGCTCTTTATTATGTACACGATAATAATATAATTCATTGTGATATAAAACCCAATAATATACTCATAGATGATAATAATCAAGCTATACTTGGTGATTTTGGTTCTGCCATAAAACTTGATATTCATGGATGTGGCAAGTTAAAAAATGTTTATTATAAGCATATAGCTCCAGAGCAGTGTTTTACATCAACTGTAGATGGCAGTATTGATGTTTATCAAGTTGGAACTACTTTATATAGGATGTGTAATGGAAATGAGGAATATAATAATCAACTTAAGAGATATAAAAATTTAAATGATTTAAAAATAGCTATATCAAAAGGTAAGTTTCCTGTAAGAAAAAAGTATTTACCACATATACCTAAATCTTTAATTGAAGTTATAGAAAAATGTTTACAAGTAAAAAGAGAAGACAGATATGAAGATGTATTAGGTATCTTAAATGATTTATCAAAAATTAAAGAAAATCTGGATTGGAGATATGATAAAAGGAGCAAGGATTACTTTACATGGATAAAAGATGATAACTATATTATATTAAAGCGAGAGGATAAAATATGGTCCATAGAATCGAATGTTATAAAAGCTGCTAAAAGTAATATGGAAGTAGAAAGTAAGGCTCAAGGATATAGAATAATAAGAAAAATTATAAAAGAAAATTAAAAAACCCTACTTTAATCCGTTCAAGTAGGGTTTTCTATTAAAATATATTATAAAAAGGGGTTTATTAGGGAATATATTTTGTTTGGGGAGTAATCAGTTATTGGGGAAATAACTGTATATTCATAATAACAAAATTCGACAAAATATGCAAGCATTTAAAAAAAATAATCTTTTTTATGAGAATTAATAATATGTTTTAGTTAAGAAATAGATGTTTAGAAATATATTTCTAAATATTGGTTAAAATACTTTTAATAAGGAGGAGTATCATGAAAAAACAACTAATAATTTACATATTTATACTAATAGTAGTATATACCTTTAATAATGTATCTTACTCTATTAATAAAAATAATCAATTTCAAAATTCATTATATGTAAATAATATTAATGATAAAGATATTAAAATAGAAATTACAAATGTGGAAACAATAAATAGTGCAATTAGTTTAGACGAAGTTTATGAATCTTATTCTATTATTACTATGAATATAAGTAATACTGGACTAGATATTGTAGAATTATCTAATATAAATTATTCTGTTTATCAAGATAATAAAAAATTACAAACATTTATACAAAGCCAAAATAAATATTTGGGGTTCGTAGGTACATTAGATAGTGGAGAACAAAAAAAAGTAAAAATAGGAGTAGTATTAGAGGAAAAAAATATGCCTCTTAAGCTGGTTTTAGAAAATCTAAGTGATAGTAACAAAGAAAAAATTATAAAAGTAATAAATATTTAATATATTAATAGTAAAAAGAATGAATAATATTTTAAATATTTATTTTTTTCAACATATTAATCATTTATACCTTACATTTGACACAGTGTAATATTACAATTTTGTACTTTGATTTATTTTAATTTACAATGTATAATTAATTTAACGAGTAAGGAGGTATATATGAGCTATTACGATAGTAGTGATAATAAAATAAGACGAAAAAAAATTAGTTCTAATAATTCAAATAAAAGTAATCACAATGCAGTTAGTATTAAAAATAAACAAGAGATCAATAGAGTTAATAGAAAAGAAATAGATGAAAATTTTGAATTAGAGAAAGAATTATTTTATAAAAAAAGAGATAAAAAAAGACGTAAAAGAAATAGTCTTATAAAAAAATGTTTAACTGTTTTGTTAATACTAACATTTATAGGAAGTATATTTGCCTCTGTATTAGTAGCTGTATCACTAAAGGGAACTCCCGATGTGACTAAAGATTTAATTTACAATAGTTATGTATCTAAAAATGTAGTTCCAGTAAATGAAATACCAAATAACTTAAAGTATGCTATTGTTTCAACAGAAGACAAAAGATTTTATAAACATAAAGGTGTTGATTTCAGGTCCTTAACTAGATCTGTTGTTAATAATATTTTATCGGATTCAACACAAGGTGGAAGTACTATTGATATGCAAGTATCAAAAAACTTACTGACTAGTGAAGAAAGAACTATGAAGCGTAAAATTAGAGACATGTATAATGCTATGCAAATGAATAAAATAATGACAAAAGATGAAATTTTATCAGCTTATTTAAATAATATATATTTTGGAAAAGCAAGTTATGGTGTGGCAGATGCAGCAAAAGCTTATTTTGGAAAAGATGTCAGAGATTTAAACCTGAGTGAATGTGCTATGTTAGCAGGGATTACAAATAATCCAGCAAAATATATGCAACATGATGAGGCAAAAATAAGACAAAAAGTGGTGTTGAAACATATGTATGATCAGGGCTATATAAGTGAAGATGAATATAAAGAAGCTCTTAATGATCCAACACCTTTTAAATCTGAAATTGCATAAATAATTAAAATGTCAATAAGTAAAACTTATTGGCATTTTTTAGTGTATAGTCTTGATATTTAATTATTTCATATTATAATAAGATTAATGCTATTTGAAGTTTATAAAATAAAAGAGGTGAATAAATGTTTAAATTTAACTATGATGAAAAAGAATACATATTAAATGATGAAAATTTTGATGAATTAATCAACGATGATGATAAACCAGTTAAAGATATCGATAAGGATATGATTATAGAATTGATAAATAACTCTCTAGAAGAAATAATATTTGATGAAGAGTTTTATATAGAGGCATGTCCAAAGTGTTTAAAAGGAATAAAAGAAAAAGAAAAATTTTTCCCATTTTTAGAATATCATTTTTATATTTACACTAAGGAAGGGAAATATGTTATAAGCACTATAGACAAAGATTATAAAGGAAAATCATTCAATAAGCTATCTAGATTAAATCTTGTAGATGATAGTTATATAGTGAGTATAATAATATGCAAACATTGTAATGATTACATAATACAAATGGAGAATTGTGAAGTGTAATAAAGCATGTAAAAAAGACATATCTTTTGATATGTCTTTTTTATTAAGTAAATTTTTATATTTAATTTTTAGATTAGATTACTATTTTTTATATTTATTTGTTATGATTAATTTGAGGGGGGAGTGAATAATATCATGAATAAAATAATTAGAGTTACAGCTAGGTTATTTTTAGGATTTATAATATATGGTTTAGCTATAGTGGTAATGATACATGCAAATATTGGGCTAAGTCCATGGGATGTGCTACATCAAGGAATTTCTTTAAAAACTGGCCTGACTATGGGGCAAATATCCATAGGAGTAGGTATTATAATTATAATAATTGATGCGTTTATGGGTGAAGGAATTGGATTCGCTACTTTAGGAAATGTATTTCTTATAGGTACTTTTTTAGATATATTTGAAGGTTTTAATATAATTCCTTATGCAAATAATTTATTTACAGGCATTCTTATGATGTTAATAGGAATAGTTTTAGCTGCCATAGCCACTGTACTATATTTAAAACCAGCTCTTGGTAGTGGCCCTAGAGATGGTTTAATGTTAGCCATAAATAAACGATCATCAAAATCTGTAGGAAGAATAAGAACGATTATAGAGTTAACAGCTTTGACAGTAGGTTGGCTTTTAGGAGGAAGTGTTGGAATTGGTACAATAATAAGTGGATTTGGATTGGGATATGCTATACAAATTGCTTTTAAAATAAGTCATATTGATTCTAAATCACTAACTCATGAAAGTATTATTGAAAGTATAAAATCTTTGAAAAATAAAAATAATATTCAAGTTGAAACTTGCATGGAAGCTGATGAAGAATAAAAAGAGAAGCTACAATTAGGTAGCTTCTTTTTACTTTAATATTTTTATATTAAATATTTATTTTTCAACAAATGTATTACAACTAGCATTACCGCTGTTTATTTTTATTTTTTTTGCTGTGCAATACTTATTATCGTTGTAGGAACATTTTATTGCATCGCATTTTATATTTTGTATAGTAGTAGGATCTAACTTATTCTCACCGTAAATCGAACTAGTAAACTGCTGATAGTCCTTTTCTTTAAAAGTTGAACAGTAAGTGTCATCAATATCATCTGCAAGAAAACCATCAATGCTTATTCTTCCAGCATAACAATGATTATCATTGTTATGTATACATCTAGTTGCATCACATCTTAAACTAGTATCCAATTTTAGACCTCCTTAACAAACTATATTAAAGATAATATATGTAAGTTGTATTATTTTATACAATTACTTTTTATTACCTGGAAAACATTTGTCACATAAAACAACTACATCTTCATCTGTTTCTCGGCCTAATTTTTTATTTATGTGATATACATCTACATTTTCTATACTATTGCAAATAGAGCAGGTATTGTTGTGTTTTTTTAGTATATTCTCTTTAAACAATTGCCAATATAATGAGTTAAGATAATCTTCGTATTTTATTCTAAGACTAGTTTCTAAAAAGTCTAAATATAAATAATCTAAATCACAAGTTGTTAAATTAGTGTTTTCCTGATCAAAAAACTGACAACAGTCTGTTGGTCTTGGGATTTTATTATTAATAACACATTTTATATAATATCTAAAGTTTTCATCAGGACCTTCTAAGCTTAAATGAGAGCAAAAAGTACAACAGTTTTTTGGCAATTTATCCTCTAAAATTTTATTTTCCTTTTTCATAATATCCCTCCAATTTTCTAAAGGAGTAAATTTTTATATATAATACATATTAAATTTTTTTTTATATTATTACAAAATGAAAAACAAAAATATTTAACAATAAAGGATTTTAAAAAATAAAAATCAATATATATATTAAATACTTAAATTAAGGTGATACTATGCGAATATATGATTTTGATAAAAATAGGAAAATAATAAATATAGAATTAGAAGAAAGACTTATGAAAAGCAATGAAAAAATGAATATAAAAAAATTAAGTTATAGGAGTGATAATAAATATAATGTAAGTGAAATATATGGTGATAATAAAGAAATTCTAAATATTGATGAAGTAAAGCATCCGTTTACTCATATAGAAAACAAAACTATAGGAACAAAAAGCCTTGACTCTAAACATATATATAAAAGCATATCTAATAGAAATATAGACTATAATAAATTTGTATCATGTAATTTTAATAATATTAAATTCGAAAACTGCACTTTTTTTGGAAGTGAATTTAAAAATTGCATATTTTATAATGTGGATTTTTGTCATTGTAACTTTGAAGATGAAGGAAAAATAGCAGTATATTTTAAAGATAGTTGTGAATTTAAAAGTTGTAATTTTTATACAACTAATATGAAAAATACTGTTTTTGAATTTACTAAATTTACAGAAGTTAAATTTTCTTTAAGTAGTCTTAGAAATAGTATTTTCAACAAATGCTTTATTGAAAATATAATTTTTTCTGATTGTGATTTAAAATCTATGAAAACAATAAGAACTGATATAAATATACTGACTTTTGAAGATGAATTTACAAGCAAGGTAGATGAAAACACATTTATTGATTTATTAAAATTAAACAAAAAGGATAAAAGTTCTTATTATAATATATTTAAAGCATATAAGAGCATATCAGGAGTATTTGAAAAAAACAGATTATTTAATTATTCTGGAGAATATTACTACCTTGCTAAATGTGCAGAAAGAAAATATTTAAAAGGACTGGAAAGACTAAAATCAAATATTTTTTACTATACTTGTGGATATGGTGAAAGACCAACATTTGCCCTTATATCATCCTTAGAAATTGTGTTGATATTTTCTATAATATATATGTTTTCCGGCCTTTGCGTTAATGAAAGAATAATTCATTATAATTTAAATATATTATCTTATTTACCAAGGAAACTAATGTATATGGATCTCATAGATTGTTTTTACTTTAGTTTAGTTACATTTACAACAGTGGGATACGGAGATATATTTCCCATAGGATATAGTGTGCTATTTTCATGTGTGGAAATGTTATTAGGAGTGACTATGGTTGGAGTTTGGACAGCTACTTTAGCTAGAAAAATCACTAGATAAAGGTGTAATAATTGGCAAAGTAACCTTGTATGTGATAAATTGTATTTATTATAAAATTTAGGAGGTAAAAATGAAATTTCAAGATTACAAATATGAAAGACCTAATTATGAAGAAATAAAAAAATCATTTTTAGATTTAGTAAATAAAATGAAATCTGCGGAAGACTACAAAGAGCAATATGGATATATAATGGACTTAAACAATATTAGAAAACACATTGAAACTATGTCTATTATAGCCTCAATAAGAAATAGTATAAATACGGCAGATGAGTTTTATGAAAAGGAGACAAGTTATTGGGATGAATACGGTCCACTATATACAGAATTAAATTCAGATTTTTATAATGCTATTATTAGTTCTAAATTTAAAGAAAATATAATAAATGATTTTAGTGAACAATTTTATAAAATATGTGAATACTCTTTAAAATCTTTTTCACCAGAAATAATACCACAATTACAAGAAGAAAATAAACTAATGTCTAGATATACAAAACTATTAGCTTCAGCAAAAATAAACTTTAATGAGGAAGAGTTAAATTTATCTGGCCTTTACAAATATATGTTATCACAAGATAGAAAAGTTAGAGAAGAATCATCTAAAGCTTATTATAGCTACTTTGATATACATGAGGAAGAATTTGATGAAATTTATGATAACTTAGTAAAAATAAGACATGACATAGCTGAAAAGCTAGGCTTCAGCAATTTTACAGAATTAGGTTATATAAGAATGTATAGAACAGACTACAACCCAGAAATGGTAGTTAATTTAAGGAAACAAGTATTAGAATATATAGTGCCTCTTTGTAATAAGTTATATGAAAAACAAGCTAAAAGATTAAGTTTAGATAAATTAACTTATATTGATGAAAATCTAGAATTTTTAGATGGAAATCCTATTATTAAAGGTGACTCAGCTTATATAATAGAAAATGGAATAAAAATGTATAATGAATTATCAAAAGAAACAAAAGAGTTTTTTGACTTTATGTTGGAAAATAATCTTATGGATTTAGAAACTAAACATAATAAATCTGCTGGAGGTTATTGTACTTATATTCCAAATTATAAAGCTCCATTCATTTTTTCTAATTTTAATGGAACTAGTGAAGATATGGATGTATTAACCCATGAAGCAGGACATGCATTTCAATTATTTATGTCTAGAGATATAGATATGCAAGAAATAAACTTTCCAACTTTAGATAGTTGTGAAATTCATTCTATGAGTATGGAGTTTATAACTTATCCTTGGATGAATATTTTCTTTAAAGAAGATACTAACAAATACAAGTTTGCTCACTTATGCTCAGCTATAAAATTCTTGCCTTATGGAGTTGTAGTAGATGAGTTCCAGCATATTGTTTATGATAATCCTAATATGAGTAAGGATGAAAGAAAAGCAGTTTGGCGCAATTTAGAGAAAAAATATTTACCACATAGAGATTATGAAGAAAATAAAATATTGGAAAAAGGATGTTGGTTCTTTAAGCAAGGACATATATTTAAAGATCCATTTTATTATGTTGACTATGTATTAGCACAAATTTGTGCATTCCAATTCCTTAAAAAAATGGAAAAAAGCAGAAAAGAGGGATGGGAAGACTATTTAAAAATTTGTAAAGTTGGCGGAACAAGGTCATTTCTGCAAATAGTTAAAACTGGGAATTTGATATCTCCTTTTGATGATAATTGTATTGAATTTATAATGAATAATTTAGAAATGAACATAGAAAAATTTGAAAAAAATTTATAAAAGAAAGCTAAGGATGTGTAAATTACATATTCTTAGCTTTTTTTAATATTTATATCATTATTTACAAAATATTATTTGTGATATATGGAAATTCTAAGTTTGAAGAAGTAAGTTAGGAGGATAATTTATGAATATTTCAAAAAGAATACAATCAGTTCCGCCATCAACTATAATGGAATTATTAACTTTTGCAGCAAAGGCAAAAAATCAAGGTAAAAAAGTATATCATCTAAATATAGGTCAGCCAGATATAATAACACCAGAAGGTTTTTTTAAAGCTATAAGAGAATATAAAGGTGAAGTTTTAGAATATGCTTTATCAGAAGGTTTGCCTGAGCTTATAGAAGCTATAAGAAAGTATTATACAAATTACAATTTAAACTTTAAAAATGATGAGATTTTAATTACAAATGGTGGTAGTGAAGCTTTGTTATTTACCATGCTTACTATTTGTGATGAAGGTGATAATGTACTAGTTCCAGAGCCTTTTTACTCAAATTATTTTAATTTCTCCAAATCTGTAGGAGTGAATATTAATCCAATTACTACTTTAGCTGAAAGTGGATTCCACTTACCAAATAAAGACGAAATAGTATCAAAAATTAATGATAAAACTAAGGCCATACTATTTTCAAATCCGGGAAATCCAACGGGTGTAGTTTACACAAGAGAAGAATTAGAAATGATTGCAGATATAGCGCTTGAACATAACTTATGGATAATAGCTGATGAGGTTTACAGAGAGTTTGTTTATGATGGTGAGTACACTAGTGTAGGTACTATTGAAAGAGTAAAAGATAGTGTAATCATTGTAGACTCTGTATCAAAACGTTATAGTGCTTGTGGAGCAAGAATAGGATCATTAGCTTCTAAAAATAAGCCTTTTATGGAAGGGATACTTAAGTTATGTCAAGCTAGATTATCTGTTCCTACTTTAGAGCAATTAGGAGCAATAGAACTTTACAAGACAGATAATTCTTATTTAACAGAAGTTAATGAAGAATATAGACAAAGAAGAGACGTACTTTACAATGAACTTATAAAAGTACCAGGTGTTATTTGTAAAAAACCAAGTGGTGCTTTTTATATAGTTGCAAAACTACCAGTAAAAAATGCAGATGACTTTACTAAATGGTTATTAAGTGATTTTGATAAAGATGGAGAAACCGTAATGCCTTGTCCAGCAGAGGGATTTTATCAAACATATGGTCTTGGAATTGATGAGATAAGACTGGCATATATTCTAAATACTAAGGATTTATCTAAGGCAGCCATACTTTTAAAAGAAGGTTTAGAAACATATCTAAAGTTAGATAAAGAATAAAAAAGTTTATTTTTTTATAAAAAACAGAGTTCAATATATGACTCTGTTTTTTATTTAAGAACTTTGTTGTATTAAGTATTAACAAAAATATTTAGTTGTTTACATAAAGAGAGTGAATCTTACATAATATTGAGATTTAGTAACAATCTGTAATTACCTATGTTACTATTTTGTAATACAAAGTAACAAGTATGTAACTGTAATTTTTCAAGGGGTAATGATATTATAATAGTATAAATAAAAGATAAAATTTAAGAAATTATAAAATATATTATAGAGGAAGTGTTGAGATATGAAAAAAGGAATTATAGCAATTACATTATTATTAACTGGAGCATTATTAATAACTCCAATTGCAAACGGAATTTCACAAAACAACAAACAAGAAAACGTAAAACCAGTAAAAGTTGAACAAGCTACAAATACTGCAAAAACAGAAATTGTAAAAAACAATGAAGACAAAACAACACAAAAAGAAGAAACTAAAAAACCAGTAAAATCTGAAACTTCAGTTGTAGAAACTAAAAAACCAGTAAAAGTAAAAGAAGAAACTAAAAAAGAAGAAACTAAAAAGGTTGTTACTAAAAAAGAAGAAACTACTAAGCCAGTTAACAATACAGTTGCAAAAGATGATAAAGATAAAGAAGAAGTTAAAACAGGAATGACAAAATCACAGGCTGAAGCAGTCTTAAATAAATATTTAAAAGATGTTGAAAAAGTTGACTTTACTTACGCATACCAAGGAAATGAAAATACTTTTAAAGCAATGCAGAAAAAGGGAATAAGAGGATATGTATTTTTACCAAATATAGAAACTGACTTAGCTTACTTAGTAGACAAAGACAATGGATCAATATATTTCTTCCATCCATCAGGATACTTTGAATTATTACAATAAAATATAGTTAAGATAAAAAGAACTTAGCACTAAAATATGCTAAGTTTTTTATTTGTTAGTATTTAGTAAAATAAAATTTGAGTAAAAAATTATAAAAAAGTAGTTGACAATACAAAAAAATAAAACTATTATTAAATCAAACTAAAAAATAAAAGCTATGATAAGAAGAAGTAGTAATTAAAAGAAAGGTATACAGAAAGTTACCGGTTGATGAGAGGTACATACTTTTTTAATTATGAATACATCTTTGAGCTTCACACTGAAGAGCCAAGCTTGGTAGGATGTGACGTATTCACACGTTATAGTGACAGAGTATTCTAAGAAGTACTTGTGGAGGTAAGTAATGTAAATTACTTATAAATTAAGGTGGTAACGCGAGATAAGCTCTCGTCCTTTTGAGGACGAGGGCTTTTTTATTTTTGTGTAAACCATTAAGAAATAAATGATAAATTTTAAGCTTAAAATACAGAATATTTCGAAAAATCAATATCATAGTATTGTATTTTAATAAAGTAGTTGCAACCTTTGTTAATATACAATATACAAAACCATTTTATTAAGAGGAGGAAATTATAATGAATATACCATTAATAATTGTTATTTTATATGTGATAATGCTACTTGGAATTAGTATTGTCGTATCCATAAAATCAAAAAAAGATGGAGGAGAGGATTTCTTATTATATAAAAATAAAAATAGTACAATTGTTACAGCTGTTACAATATCAGGTGTGGCAATAGGTGGAGCATCTACCATAGGCATAGCAGAAAATGCATTTTCTGTTGGTTTGTCAGCTGGTTGGTACAATGTGGCATGGGCATTTGGTGCAATAATAGCAAGTTTCACCATAGTAAAAAAACTAAGAAAATCAGGTTTTAGTACAGTTACAAAATTAATTCAGTCTTTGTATGATGAAAAAGCAGGAGTAATGATGACCATAGCAATGATAATAATTCAATGTACAATTATAGCGCTTCAATATATAGCAGGTGGGTCCATATTATCTAGTTTATTGCCAGAAGTATTTGATATGAAGACTGCTACATTCTTTTCTTTCATAATATTTATGTTAGTAGGATTTGTTGGAGGAATGGGCTCTGCAAGTGTAAGTAATATATTAAATATTTCTTTAATTTATATAGGTATAATAACAACAGCAGTATTAGTCCTATTCAATCAAAGTGGATGGGAAGCAGCTCAAGTTATGGCTAGATCAACACCGGATGTACCGTACATGAGTTTAACATCGGGAATGGGAATTCCAGCAATTATAGCATGGATGATAGTCATGTGTGGTAATACGAACTCAGTACAAGGAGCTGTACAAATATGTTTAACATCTAAAGATGATCGAAGTGCAGTAAATGGTTTTAGAATAGGAGCACTTTTAATGATACCAATAGGGTTTATATGTGCAATGCTTGGTATAGCATCTAAAGCATTAATTCCTAATGTGGAAGCAACTCAGGCTCTTCCAATGATAATAATGAGCCTACCACCAGTTATGGCAGGGCTTACATTATCAGCATTATGGGCGGCAGATATGTCCACAGCATGTTCTATGTTAATAGGATGCTCTACTACAGTTAGTCATGATGTATTTTTTAGAACTAAAGCAGGAAATAAATTAAAAGATAAATCATTTATGATAAATAAAATAATAATACTAGTAGTTGGAATTTTAACTTATATATTATCATCACAACTTGGTACCATATTAAGTGCAATGAAAGTATGTCTGTCTATGGCAATAGGAACATCTATAATAGTAGTAGCAGGTCTTTGGTTTCCTAAGTTTGCAAGTAAAAATGCAGGTTTTTTCACCATATTATCATCAGTGTTTGCTGTAATATCATGGATAGTATGTCCAGCACTTCATAACATATTTAAAGATGTTGGATATTGGATGATGGCAGTTAGTGGGATTACTTTTGTAGTAATAAGTTTATTTGAAAAAAATAAAGTGATTGTAGACGAAAAAGAAAATACTATGGATAATTTGAGTTTAGCAAGACATAAATAGATTAGTAAAATTAAAAAATCAATAAAAAGACAGATCAATCTTTAAAATAAATTACAGAATATTATATTGATAATAAAAGACACAAAATATAAATATTAGGAGGTAAAATATGGATAAAGTTGAAATGAGATATGGAAAAGAAAAAATAACTATTAATTTACAAGGATCAAAATCAGTAAATATTTTAAAAGAAAAGCAAATGGATGAAATAAAAAATTTAAAGGAAGCTTTTATAAAAGGAATCACTACAGAAGTGATAAACTCAAAGCCTTTAAATGAGATTATAGATGAAAATGACAAAGTAACCATAGTTATTAGCGACTTAACTAGATTTTGGCAAAGACAAGATTTAATATGTGAGCAATTAGTAAACTATTTAACTGAAGAATTAAAAGTAATGTATGGGAACATAGTAGTAGTTGTGGCACTTGGAAGTCATAGAAAGCAAAGTGAAGAAGAACTTTGTCAGCTAGCCTCAAAATCAGTTTATGATAAGGTTAAAGTTGTGAATCATGATTGTGATGCAGATGATTTAATAAATGTTGGAACTACATCTTCAGGTACTAAAGTTTATGTTAATCCTTTGGTGGTAGGAAGAAAAGTAATAATGATAACAGGAACAGTTCATCATATAATGGCAGGATTTGGTGGAGGTAGAAAAAGTGTAATACCTGGTGTGGCAGGAAGACAAACAATAAGACAAAATCATATACAAAGTTTAAGCAAAACAGAAAAAGGATCAGATCCGTCGGTTGGGGCAAGACTTTTAAATCATAACCCAATAAACGAAGATATGAATGAAGCTGCAAAATTTATAGATGTAGCTTTTGGAATAAACATAGTAGTAAATTCATCATCAAAACATAGTAAATTAATATGTGGTGATTTCCATGATGCATGGCTAAAAAGCTGCAAATATGTAGATGATGCATATGGGTTGCCAATAAAAAAAGAAGCAGATATAGTAATAGCCAGTTGTGGAGGATATCCAAAGGATATTAATTTATATCAGTCAACAAAATCCTTATTTAATGCCACTAGGGCTGTAAAAAAAGGAGGCACATTGATATTACTTGCCGAATGTAGTGAAGGTGGAGGAGCACCGGATTTCTTTAACTGGATTGATCCATTAAAAAGGGGCGTTTTGGATGAAGAACTCAGAGAAAGCTTTACAATAGGAGGATATATATTCTATGCAGCCTGCGAAGCTATAGAAAAATGTAATGTTTACATGCTAAGTTCTATAGATCCAGATGTATTAAAAGATATGAAAATAATAGCTTCAAATAATATTGAAGACTTGCTAAATAAAATTAATTTTAAAAATAAAGATATATATGTAATTCCATATGGAGGAAATGTAGTGCCTTTATTAGACGAAGATTAAATAAATTAAGATGAATATATTATGAATATAGATTTAATTATTTACTCAATAAACAACAATTAGATATAGTTAATAAAGTAGTAACTATATGAATATAAATAATGTTAAAAATTAATTTAAATTGAAAGATGGCATTTGCCATCTTTTGATTATATTTATGGATAGATTTAAATTATATTAAAAAAATTATATGGGAAAATTTAATAATAAAATAATTAGTTAAGGGTAGAATTTTCAAAAAATGTTAGCTATAATTAATATGTAGTTAAATATTTATGGCTCATTAGCTTAGCTGGTAGAGCACCTGACTCTTAATCAGGGGGTCCTGGGTTCGAGTCCCAGATGGGTCACTAAAAATCCTATTGTAAATCAATAGGATTTTTTATTTGAAAAAATATAGATTTATTTTGGGTTAATTATATAAAAAAGGTAAGATTTACAATATATAGTTTGTAATCTAAATATAAGGGTATTAAAAGAGTATAACAAAATAAAAATAAATTTAGAAAAATAATATGAATATTAAGTTTTAATAAATATAAAAAGCATTTCAAATTAATGAAAAGGGTGAGCTATTAATATGAAAATAGAAATATACGAAAATAAAATTCAAAGAATAAGTGGATTGCTAAACACTAATCAAGATGAAAATATTTATGAAGATTTGGAAGCTTTAAAAAAAGAAATTAGTGGTATAGAAGTAATAAGGCATAATGTAATAACGAGACCAAATGTAATAAATTCATTAATGAATATAAATAGAAAAAATCAATATATTACAAGAAATAAAGTGGTAAATGGGTTGATGAATATAGATAATAAGGGTAGCAAGATATTAAATTATGATAGATTACCAGTAGTAGTGATAGATAAAAATGTATTTAAAGTAGGTTCATATCCAACAGTTGATGAGATAAAATCTATAATAGAAGCAAACCAGATAAACATAGTAAGTGGAATATAATTTAGTATTAAATATATAACAAATAAAAAATAGATTAAGATTAACTAATTCTAATCTATTTTTTATTTATTTGACGAGAATTTTTTTTATTGTTAAAATGAAAAAAAATAGGATATAAGGGTGTAATAATGATTTCAATAATAATTCCAATTTATAATGAAGAGAAAAATATAAGAAAACTTCAAGATAATTTATTAAGACTAAAAGGAAATTTTGAAGTAATATTTTGTGATGGAGGAAGTAATGATAAAACTACAGATTTAATTGATGACTGCTTTACTCTTATAAATTGTCCAAAGGGAAGAGCAAATCAAATGAATTATGGCAGTAAAGCATCTAAAGGGGATGTACTATTTTTCCTTCACTGTGACAGCAAGATTGAAGATGATGTAATTATTAAAATTCAAGATGAAATAAATAAAGGTAGTAAATTAGGGTGTTTAAAATTAAAATTTGATGATGACATAATATGGATGAAGATTTGTGGTTATATGTCTAATTTAAGAGTTAAACTAAGAAAAATAGCATTTGGAGATCAAGGGATATTTATAATAAAAGAACTATTCGAAGAAATGAATGGAATGCCTAATTTGCCTATAATGGAAGACTTAGAATTTTCTTTAAAGTTAAAAAGAAAGAAATATTATTTTAAACAAATAGATAGCCCAATAACAACTTCAGCTAGAAGATTTTTGGAAAAAGGTATATTTAAAACTATGACACAGATGCAAAAACTACAACTTCAATATTTGTGTGGAAGAGATATAAATGAAATTAATAAAGAATATAGAGACGTTAGGTGATAAAATGAGAGAGGCAATTATTATTTTTACAAGAGTTCCCATACCAGGGAAAACAAAAACAAGACTACAGAGTTTTCTTACAAAAGATCAATGTGCAGAGATTCACAAAAGCTTTCTAAAAGATATTAAATCTACTTGTGAGAAATTGAAAAGAGATATTTTTATACTCTATACACCGGAAGATAAGGAGAATGTATTGAAAAGTATTTTTGGACATAAATTTAAGTATAAAATACAAGAAGGAAATGACTTAGGTCAGAAAATGTATAATGCTATAGAGTATGTTTTAGATAAAAAATATAGCTCGTGTATATTAATAGGAAGTGATATACCTTATTTAAAAGAAGATGACTTGAAAAAAGCTTTTAAAATTTTAGAAAATAAAGATATTGTTTTAGGACCAACAGTAGACAAAGGCTATTATTTAGTAGGAATGAAAAATCCTACTAAAGCAGTATTTGAAAATATTCAATATGGTCATGGAAATGTATTAGATAATACTATAGCTTCAATAGAAAATTCAAATTTAACCTATGATCTAACTAATAAAAATGTTGATATAGATGAGAAAGAAGATTTATTTTATTTTTACAATGAAATAAAAAAAGAAAATGTAAGCAAAAGTATGCACACATCAAAATATATTATTAAGGTTATTGAGGAGTATGAAAGAGGATGTTTACAATTAACGGTTTAGAAGAGTATGCAAAAAGACAAGAATTTTTAGATGAACTAAATATTCCTAAAGATAGTAAAATTGATTTTCAGTTACTGGCACAAGGAGAGTATAATATTAATTACTTATTTACTCATCCAGTAACAAAAGACAATTTAATTCTTCGGATAAATACAGCAAGTCAAATGGACTTAAGTAATCAGATTGAATATGAGTACAAATCATTATTACAATTAAAAGAAAGTAATAGAACTCCAATACCAATATATATGGATGGAAGCAAGAAACACCTTGATTATGGTGTTTTAGTTATGAATTTTTTACAAGGTGTTCCCTTAGATTATAGAAAAGATTTATATATTGCAGCTGATTGTTTAGGAGATATACATAGTGTAGTATTAGAAAAAAATACACATCTACTATGTCCTAAAAATCCGTTGCAAGCAATTATTGATGAATGTGAAACGATGATACAAACTTATTATGACAGTCCTTTAGGGAATGAAGAAAAGAAAAAACAAATAAAAAGAATGCTAAACATAGGGCGAGAAATGATAAAAAATACAGGGGAGTATAAAGGACGAAGATGTATTATTAATACGGAGTTAAATTCAAGTAATTTCTTAATAAATGGTGAAAATAATAATAACTATATAATCGACTGGGAAAAGCCAATATTAGGAGAACCAGCACAAGATTTAGGACACTTTCTAGCACCAACAACTACATTTTGGAAAACAGATATTATTTTATCCCAGGAAGAAATTAAAAAATTTACTGAAAAATATATAGAAGTTGTTGGAAATAGATTCAATACAAATGACATAGAAGATAGACTAAACTTATATATTCCAATAACTTGTTTAAGAGGCATTACTTGGTGTGCTATGGCTTGGGTTCAATATAAAGACCCTAATAAATTAATAAGAAATGAGTTTACAGCTAAGAAATTGAATGATTACTTATCAAAAGATTTTTTAGACATGATAGAAAATCGATATTTTAAGAATAAAAATTTATAAGAGTGTTACTTAGGCATGCTAGTATTAGCATGCTTATTTTATTTACTTTGAACAAAAAATTGCACGAAGTGAGAAATATATATGTGGTAGCTAAAATTATGATATAAAATGATAATTATAAATTTCTATCTTATAGAAAAAATCTATAATATAGAAATTATATAGAAATTTATAATTAGATTTAAATTGGGGAGCATGATAAAATGAATTCACGAATGTAAAAATTTATATAAGGAGGTCGAATTATGGAAAATAAAAAAAGTAATGTTTATGGAAAAATAGCAATTATAGTTCTATTAATGATATGTATACTAAGTTATTTTTTAGTTCCATCTATAAAGACAACAATTGATAATATTGCTTTTATGTTTAAATCAGGAGATTTTACAAAAGTGGGAGACTTTGTGGAATCTTATGGTCCTTATGCAGCACTAGTATCATTCATGTTAATGATATTCCAATCTATAGCTGCACCTCTTCCAGCTTTTCTTATTACTTTTGCAAACGCTAATTTATTTGGTTGGTGGCAAGGAGCTATATTGTCATGGTCAAGTGCAATGGCAGGAGCGGCAGTTTGTTTCTTTATTGCTAGAATATTAGGACGTGATGTGGCTATAAAATTAACTAGTAGAAGAGGAATAGAACAAGTAGATACTTTTTTCACTAAATACGGGAAACAAAGTATATTAATTGCCAGACTTTTACCATTTATGTCATTTGATATTGTAAGTTATGCAGCAGGGTTAACTGGTATGGGATTCTGGGGATTCTTTATAGCAACTGGACTAGGTCAATTACCTGCAACAATAGTTTATTCTTATGTTGGAGGAATGCTAACTGGTGGAGCTAAGTTGTTAGTAACAGGACTATTAATTTTATTTGCTTTAACAATATTAATTTTCTTAATGAAACAAGTGTATAGTGATAGACAAAAAAATAAAAAAAATCTTAAATAGTATCGTCTATTTAAAAAATAAAAATATGGGGGAGATAAAATATGAAAATGAAAAAAATGATATCTTTATTAGCTATCGGGACATTAATGTTTGCCATAACAGCTTGCTCAAAATCTAAAGAAGGAGCGTCAGATGAAAAAACATTAATAGTAGAAAATAATGAAGTTAAAATGTTAACGGAAGTAAATGGAAAATATTTTACAGAATCAACTCGTCATGGAGTAGTATTTAAAGATGGATCAAATGGAGAAAAATCAGTACTTCGTGGATTAGCTGATGAAAAGGAATTCCATCAAGCCTTATTAGATATTGGTGCTAAGCCAGGTGATAATTTAACTGCTCAAGATATGAAGGCTTCGTCTTCAGCTGAAGGAGCAACTGTAGAGGGTCAAAAATTAGAAGCTGTTGTTACTTGGGAAGGACAAGACAAAGAAATACCATTTGAAGATATAATAAAATCAAGTGATGAAAGAAAAATGGACTTACGTTTTGGTGGGAACTTAGGAAGTGCTAAAACTAATAATACTGGATGTGTACTTTGTTTAGATAGTTGTGCAACTGGTATAACTAGTGATGCAGCTTATGCTACAGGAACATCACAAAATAAAGAAGTTCAATGGTTTGGCGATGAAAGCGTACTACCAAAAGATGGAACTAAAGTTTGGGTAACTTTCCGTATAGCTAAATAATTTTATAAACTATAGTATAGATAATAATATTATATCTCAAGGTGTTATAGTTTCACTTTGAGATATTCTTATTTAAAGACTTAAAATAAATTAGGAGATAAAAATGAAAAATAGAGTAGGAATGGCAATGTTTTATATAATAACGGGGCTTTTAATGTTTCTTGGACCAAAATATATATTTGTTGGATGTGGATTTAACCAAGAACATCCAATGAAATGTTGGTGGTCAACTCAAGCAATTCTAGGTATAGGAATTTTACTTATTATAGTAGGAATTTGTTATATGTTTATAAAATCAAAAGGAATAAATCTTGGAATGTCTTTAATGAGTATTTTTATAGGTATGTACTCTATAGCTATACCAAAATTTTTAATAGGTGGATGTAAAAAAGGTACTATGCCATGCCTAGCAATAGAATTTCCTGCTATATATTTGATATGTGGAGTTTTAATTATTGTTTCTATAATAAATATTATATGTTTAAGAAAAAAAATCAGAGGAAATAAATAATTATGAACAATATAAATAAGAAGAAAAACATTGTGTGGATATCTTTAAATAATTTAAAGCATAGAAAAGTAAGAAGCTTATTTTTAGTTTTATTTGTGATAATACAATCATTTTCTTTATTCACAAGTACATTTTTAATGAGCTCAATGAAAAATGGTATAGAAAATGTTACACAAAGGATGGGTGCAGATGTTATTATTATTCCAAATGAATACTCAAAAGAGCTTGAGCAATCACTATTTATGGGTGAACCAAGTACTATGTATTTTGACAGAGAATGGACAGATAAGCTAAGTAGTATTAAAAATATAGACAAAATGTCAACACAATTTTATATTCAAACAATGGAAGCAACTTGCTGCGATGCACCAGTTCAATTAATTGCATTTGATCCAGAAACAGATTTTGTTATTAAACCTTGGCTAAAAGAAGGAAATATCAATTTGAAAAAAGGAGAGGTTGTAGTAGGATATAATGTAGCATCAGATCCAGGTGATATTATTACTTTTTACAATACAAAATTTAACGTAGTTGACAAACTAGATAAAACAGGAACTGGTAATGATCACTCAGTATTTATGAGTTATGAGACTGCATACCAATTGAAAAATTCTAAAGCTGCAAATGATAATTTAAAGCTAAATAATATGGAAAATACCATATCAATGGTATTATTAGATGTAAACGATGAATATTCAAATGAAAGATTAGCATTTGATATAAATACAACATTTGATGATGAAAACATTACTGCATATACATCAAATTCTTTGTTTAGTGGAATTATTAATAAAGTTAAGCAATTTAGTGTATATAGCACAGTTTTTTCAGTTTTATTGTTTATAGTTACAGCCATGGCAATAATTTGTATTTTTATAATTACTATAAATGAAAGAAAAAAAGAAATAGGTATATTATATACTATTGGGGCCAAGAAAAAACAAATTTCTTTAATGATTATGTTAGAGGGATTAATTATTACAACTATAGGATCTGTAATTGGAGTTTTATGCTCATTAACGCTAATTACATTGTTTAAAAATTTAATAAGTATGAGCATGGATATACCTTATTTAAATACATTTAACATAGAAACATTTAAAATAGGAATTATGTGTTTAGCTATTTCCATATTTACAGGACTAATAGCATCAATTATAAGTGTGTATAAAATTAGCAAGGAAGATACAGATATACTTATAAGGGAGAATGAATAATGATTTTAGAAGGAAGAAAATTAGTAAAAGAATATAAGCGAAGAAATGAGATTTTTAAAGCCGTTGACAACGTAAACTTATCTGTATCTAGAGGTGATTTTGTCAGTATTATTGGTCGATCAGGTTCTGGAAAAAGCACCCTGTTTCATTTGCTAACGGGATTATGTAAGCCAAATCATGGAGAAATACTAATAGACAATAAGAATATAACATCTATGAGTGGAGATGAATTATCAGTACTTAGGAATGAAAAAATAGGATACATTACACAAGGTCAAAACTTATTATCTAATTTTACAATAATAGATAACCTATGCATGCCATACTATTTATCAAAAAAAAATGAAGTCGTTCATGATAGGGCTTTAAGTCTACTAAAAAAAGTAGGATTAGATGGTATGGAAAATGAATACTCAAGTAGTTTATCTGGTGGTGAACTACGAAGAGTATCTATTATTAGGGCTTTGATAAATGATCCAGACGTTATAATAGCAGACGAACCAACTAGTAACTTAGATTTAGAAAATTCTCATATTGTAATGAAATTGCTTAAAAGTATTAGCGAAGAAAATAAAGCTGTATTAATAAGCACACATGATTTAGAGTTTTTAAATTATACAAACAAAACATATTGCATGGAAAACGGCATTTTAAAAGAAAAATAAAAGTAGGGTGATTATATGAAATATTTAAAAACTATGTATAATACTTTTTTATGGGCATTAGTATTTGCAATAACATGCTTCAAAAGTGAATGGCTTGAAATGAGGGTTAATGTAGGATATATTTTATTTATTACTTTTGTCGTATTAACTGTGATACTTAGTATTTACTTAAGAAAAAAAGATTTACAATTAAATCTTAAATTTACTATAATAAACATTGCTATTTGTTTTATTTATGGTAATTTTATATATGGATTCAAAAGGCTACAAGTTGTGCCAGCATCGATTATTAGAGAGGGTATAAATATGACTAGATTACCTTTCTCTAAAATAAATTTGATATTGTTAATCATTTTAGTTTTAGGTTTGCTGTTAATATTATTTTCAGATAGAAAAGAGTATAAGAGCTAATTTTCTAGACAATAATTATTCCCTTAAGTAATAGTTTATGATTGGAGAAAAATATGAATAAAAATAATATTATAAAAACAAGTTTATTTATAGCTATAATTATACTTGTGATTTTATTAAATAATCATTACGGATGGTCAGATTATATAAGTGATACTAAAAACTTAGATTTTATAAAACAAATGGTTAAAGATAATATATTACTTGCAATGAGTATTTATATGATTTTAACTATTGTAGGATGTGTTGTACTTGCAATTCCAGGAGTAACTTTTGCTGTTTTTGCAGGGATTTTATTTGGACCAGTTTTAGGTATATTTGCTTGCTTAATTGCTACAACTTTAGGTGCGGCCATGGCATTTTTAGTAGGGAGATTTTTCTTAAAAGATATGATAAAGCCCATGCTTGAAAAAAATAAAATTTTGAAAAAACTTCTTTTCTCTGATAATGACAAAAGTGACTTAATAATTTTAATGATTACTAGAATGGTTCCTATATTTCCTTATAACTTGCAAAATTTTGCCTATGGAATAACAGATATTGGATTTTGGAAATATACAATATATACATTTATTTTTATGTTTCCGGGAGTATCATTCTTTACCATAGGCTCTGCAGGGCTTACAGCAGGTGCTAACAAATGGAAATACTTTATAATAGCAGGAGTTTTAGCTATAGTTGTAACAATAGCAGGAATAATTATTCAAAGAAAGTATCTAGAAAATAATAAAGAGGTAATAGAAAATGAAGAATAATGCACAAGACTGTATTCATTGTAATTTATGCACAAAAAATTGTGATTTTTTAAGAAAATATAATATGGATCTGGAAGGCTTTTCAAAAAGAGAAGATTTGGCTTATCATTGCTTTCTTTGCGGAAAATGCAAGTCTGTTTGTCCAAAAGATATTGATGGAAAAGAAATTGCATTAAGTATGAGAAAAGAAAATGTTAAAAATAATAATAATGCTATAATGGATAAGGATTATAATATGCTTTTAAAAGAAAAAAATCCTTATATTTTTGCCAACTATAAAAGTTCAAATAAAAAATCAGTATTATTCCCGGGATGTAATTTTGTATCATTCTTTCCGAAAACAGGAAAAGCATTAATAGATGAACTTAAAAAGTATGACATTGGTGTTATTTTTGATTGCTGTCAAAAACCAATAGAAGAGCTAGGTTTAGAAGATGATGCAAATAAAAATTTACAATCTTTAAGAAATAAAATAAAAGAAGATAATATTGAGGAAATCATAGTAGTGTGCCCAAATTGTTATTATTTTTTAAATGAGAAGTTGGATATAAAGATAATAACTATTTATGAAAAATTAAAAGAACTTAATTTAGGACAAAGTATAAAGGAAGAAACTCTTCCTATTTATTATCCTTGTCCAGACAGAGAAAAAGAATTGTTTTTCAACACAATAAGACCTTTTTTAGAAGGAGAAATTAAAAATTCATTTAAAGATACCCAGTGTTGTGGTTTAGGAGGATGTGCTAGCTCTAAAGAAAGTGAAATATCAACAAAATTTGCAAAATCAGTATCCTTAGCAGGAGAAGAAAAACTATTTACTTATTGTGCGTCTTGTGTTGGAAATTTTAGAAGAAAAGGATTTTTAAATTCTTATCACCTGCTTCCATTAGTGTTAAATGTAGAAGAAGAAGTGCCTTTAGGAATGAAATCTTTGTTTAATAGAGCTATGTTTAAATTTAAAAAATGAAAAATATATTATTTAATTATAAGATAAAGGAGTGAAGATATGAAAAAAATTATATCAATTTTAATGAGTGCAATTATAATGTTATCCATGGTTGCTTGTGGTAAAAGTAAAGATACTGTAACAAATGTAGATAACATGAAATGGGAAGAAGTATTAGAAAAAGCAAAAGGTAGTACAGTTACATTTTATGGATGGGGTGGAGACGAAGAGTTAAATGCTTGGTTAGATGATGTTTTCGCACCAAAAATGAAAGAAAAATACGATATAAAAATGGAAAGAGTTCCAATGGATATAGACCAAGTACTTAGCCAGTTATCAGGTGAAATACAAGCTGGTGAAGAAGATGGAAGTATTGACATGATATGGATAAATGGTGAAAACTTTAAATCAGCTAAAGAAAATAACATGCTTTATGGACCATTTTTAGAAAAACTTCCAAATGCAAAGAAGTATCTTGATTTAAATGCAGATGAAAATAAAAATGATTTTGGTTTTCCAACTGAAGGATACGAAGCGCCTTACGGAAAAGCTCAGTTAGTATTTATGAATGATAGTGCAGTTACAAAAAATGCACCAAGTAGTACAAAAGAATTATTAGAGTTTGCTAAAGAAAACAAAGGTAAGGTTACATACCCAGCTCTACCTGATTTTACAGGAAGTGCTTTTGTTCGTAATGTAATATATGATATATGTGGATACGAACAATTCCAAGATATGAAAGAGGACAAAGAAACTGTTAAAAAAGCAATACAACCAGCACTTGATTATTTAGTTGAATTAAACAAATATTTATGGAATGAAGGTAAATCTTTCCCAGCGGATTCAACTCAGTTAGATAATATGTTTAAAGATAATGAAGTAGTAATGAATATGACTTATACAGCTTATGCAGTTGCTAGAGGAATAGAAAATGGAAGTTACACTGATACTACAAAAACTTTCTTATTTGATAAAGGAACTATAGGTAATACAAATTATATAGCTATAGCTAAAAATAGTGGAAATAAAGCTGGAGCAATGGTAGCTATAAATGAGATGATAAGTGCAGAAATACAAGCATCAAGACTTGAAAAGTTAAAAACTATATCTGTAGTTGACAATAATAAATTAAGTAAGGAAGAAAAAGCAGAATTTGATAAAGTTGATATAGGGAAAGGTGCAATACCTCAAGATGAATTATTATCAAAAAGACTTCCTGAAATGCCTGCTGGTTTAGTCCCAATAATTGAAGAAATATGGTTAGAAGAGGTTGTTGGAAAATAATGAAAAATAAATATACGCCTTATATATTGTTAATACCACAAATATTACTTCTAATAATATTTATAATAGGGCTTATTAATGGAATCACCCAAAGTTTTGGGGTGATTCCTACTTTTAGTTTAGAGAAGCCCACGTTAAAATACTATATAGAAGTACTTTCATCACCACATATGAAATCTTCAATTATGTTTAGTTTATATATAGCTTTCATATCCTCAATATTTTCTGTTGTGGTGGGCACGCTAATTTGTGTCATAATAGTAATGAACAAAAAAACTAAGTGGTTTTATGAAAAGTTAATTGAGATACCTATTGTAGTTCCACATATAGTTGTGGCTATTTTTATATTAAACATTTTTTCGAAAAGTGGACTTATGGCTAGAATTTTATCATCTATTGGTCTTATTTCTTCGCCGGATCAATTTTTAAATTTGATTTATGACAAATATGGAATAGGAATAATGTTAGCATATTTATGGAAAGAGATACCTTTTATAATTTATTTTGTACTATCTATTATGTCAAATATTAATGATAATTTGGGAGAAGCGGCCATAAATTTGGGTGCTAGTAAATATGAAACATTTAAAAAAGTAACTCTACCTTTATGTAAAAATACTATATTAAGTGGATTCTTGATAATATTTATATTTTCACTAGGAGCTTATGAAATACCTCAATTATTAGGTCCTACACTGCCAAAAGCTTTGCCTGTTCTTTCTTATATTCAATATATTCATCCAAATTTACAGAACAGACCATATGCTATGGCACTAAATGGAATAATAATGATAATTTCCTTAATAGCTGCAATTATTTACTACAATTTAATCAAAGATAATATACCATCAATAAAAGAAAAGTAGGTGATAAGGTGAAAAATAATAAAATTAATAAGATTATATTAATTATAATGAGTATTTGTATAATATTACCTATTATAAATTTAATAATATGGTCATTTACAGAAAGATGGGCTTGGCCTAATTTATTACCACAGACGTATTCTTTAAGAGCGCTAAATGAGATTTTTTCACGAAAAAGTGAAATGATTCAACTATTTGCATCTAGCATATTACTTTCTTTTATAGTTGCCATACTGTCAGTTATAATTGGTCTTATGACTTCTAGAGCATTTGTTTTTTATGATTTTAAATTTAAAAAACAACTTTATTTTTCAACTTTATTGCCATTTTTAATACCATCCACAGTTTTTGCTATGGGAATACATGTAATGTTTATAAAGTGGGAACTGAGTAATAGTGTTTTGGGAGTCATTATTGTTCATTTAATTTACTCTCTACCTTATGCAACAAGGCTCTTGATGGATGGAACTACAGCGATAGGTAATAAACTTGAAGAGCAAGCTCAAGTTCTTGGAGCTACACAGTTTCAAGCTTTTACTAAAACAACTTTGCCTATTTTGTCTCCTGTAATTTTATCATCACTTAGTATGTCATATATAATATCTTTTAGTCAATATTTTTTAACATTGCTAATAGGCGGAGGTAAGGTTAAAACTTTTGCAATTGTAATGTTTCCATACTTATCTGGAGGAGATAGAAATATGGCATCCACATATTCTTTAGTATTTTTAGGTATAACAATAATAATATTTAGCATTTTCCAAGTGGCAGTTTCTAAAATTAATAAAAATATAAGCAGAGACTTTTATGGTATATAGAAAATAGGTGAAATAAATGAGTTTAAAATTAGAAAATTTAAAAGTAAATATGGGAGGAAATGAGATTCTTCATAATATAAATTTAAATATAAATAGCGGAGACTTTATCTCTCTTTTAGGGCCTTCTGGTTGTGGGAAAAGTACTTTGTTAAAAACTATAGCAGGATTAAATGATTTACAAAAAGGAAAAGTTATTTTATTTGGGAATGAAATTCAAAATATGCCTCCTGAAAAAAGAGGAACAGTAATAGTTTTTCAAGACTTAAGACTATTTCCTCACTTATCAGTGGAAAAAAATATTGCTTTTGCTATGACTTTAAATAAAATAAATAAACAAAATCAAAAAAAAGTTGTAAATAAATTACTTAAAGACGTTCAGTTAGAAGGGTTTGAAAAAAGAAAAATAAAAGAATTGTCAGGGGGACAGATGCAAAGGGTAGCCCTTGCTAGAGCCCTTGCTGCAAATCCAAATATATTGCTTCTTGACGAGCCATTTTCTGGTTTGGATGAAAAGTTACGACTTGAAATGGGACAACTTGTGAAAAAACTTCAAAGAGAAAATAATATGACAATGATATTAGTTACTCATGATAAAAATGAGGCATTACAACTTTCTGATAAAATAGCTCTTATGATGCACGGTGATATAATTCAGTATGATAAACCTTATACTATTTATAGTTCACCTGTTTCAAAAGAAGTGGCTGATTATTTTGGGAGAAATAACTACTTCATTGGTGAAGTTGTAAAAGATATTTTTAAATGCAATAACTTTCAATTAAATTGCGATAAAAAAGATGGTAAGTATGAAATTATGGTTAGACCATCAAGTATAGAAATAGATGAAAAGAAAAAAGACTATGAGATTAGTGAAATTACATATATAGGAGATTTTGTAGAAATTGTTTTAAGTAAAAATAAGGAAAAAATATTAGTGAAATCTAGTTCTAAAATTTTAAGTAATAACTATATAAAAATAAATAATAAAGTAGGAATAAAAATAAGTGAAGAGGAAGTTTCTTTCTTCAAATTTGAATAAAAGAGGATTAATTATGAAAAATATAATATTTGATTGTGACAATACTTATGGAGTACCAGATTGTGATGTGGATGATGGACTTACATTAATATATTTACTGGGAAATAAAGATGCAAATTTATTAGGAGTAACTACTACTTATGGAAATAATAAGGTGGAAGTAGTCTATCCAAATACTTTAAAGATGATAAAAGAATTAAAAGCTGATAATTTACCTGTACTTGAAGGTGGAAAGAATCCAAAAGACTTAGATAATAAAGCAAGTGACTATTTAGTGAAAATGGCAAATGAATATGCAGGAGAGCTATCTATATTAGCAACAGGGTCTTTGACTAATCTTTATGGGGCTTATGTTAAAGATAATACTTTCTTTGAAAAAGTTAAAGAAATTGTATTAATGGGGGGAATAACTGAGCCTCTAATATTTGCTAAAAGACAAATGGACGAGTTAAATTTCTCTTGTGATCCAATAGCTACGTATACAGTTTTAACAAAAGGTAAGAATGTTTCTGTGATTACTGGTAATAACTGTTTAAAAGTTCTTGTGACGAGAGAAGACTACGAAAGAGAATTAAGTGATTACACAAATCCAATAGTACCTTATATAAAAAATAGTGTAGATTATTGGTTTGATTATAATTTGAATAAATTTGGTATTAATGGAACCTATAATTGGGATGTTACTGCTGCAGTTTATTTAATGAGATCAGAATTTTTCGAAAATAATATATACAAAATGAATTTAAGTGTGGATGACTTAAAAAGAGGATTTTTAAATGTTGATGAGGAAAATAATTGTATTTTGAATCTTCCTACAATAGATAATGAAGAGCTTTATAACAAGGATATTTACAATGCATGGAAAAGTGTTGAGATATAAAAAATCAAGGGGCATATAGGGAAATATGGATATTTTAAAATATAGTATTAATAGTTTGATTTTTAAAATTGATATGGAGGAATTTTTAATTGGGTTGCCATTTTTTATGGTAGAATTTCTTTTTCTGTTTATTTTGTATTTAACTTTAAGACTTTGGATTTCAGATATAATACTTAGGTTTCTAATTGAGTGTTTTACAAAGAATATGGTAGATATGATAGATTATCCTAAGAAAGTTAAAAATATATTAAATAGATATATTAGTATTGGATTAGTACTGATATTTATTACACCTAACATAGTATCATTATTTTTATTTGATTATAATCGTATTATATATTGTTTTATTCAAATATGTATAGCAATTTCAACTGTTGTATTAGTCTATAAAAATATAGATAAAAGCTAAATATGGTGATGATTTTTTTAAATTTTAATGGTAGAACAAATTTAAATTTCACTAATAATTTTACTTAGAATAGTTTAAACTAATAAGTGAAATTAGATTATTATAGAATGATAGGGAAAAAGAAAACGTTGACACAAAAAGAAAACGTTATTATAATTAAACACGTGACAATAAATAACAACTGAGGAGGACGATATAATCATGAAGAAAAAAATAGGGTTAGTTCCTAAGCTTATTTTAGGAATTATTGTAGGTATTTTGTTAGGTAATTATGCTCCAGAGGTTTTGGTTAGAGTATTAGTTACTGCAAGTACTTTATTTTCAGCATTTTTAAAATTTGTAATACCATTTATAATAATTGGATTTGTAACAGCAGGAATAGCTGATCTAGCAACAGGAGCAGGAAAATTATTAGGAATAACAACAGGGATAGCTTATGGATCTACAATAGTAGCGGGTACAGCAGCTTTCTTAGTTGCATCAACAATATTCCCAGCATTTATTGATTCTAGTGTAGCATCGCAAATAGGTAATCCAGAAGCAGGGATGCTATCTCCATTCTTTACTATACCACTAGCACCAATGGTAGATGTGACAGCAGCAATTGTTTTTGCATTTACAATAGGCCTTGGTATATCATCACTTAGAAATAATGGAAAAGGTGAAACTTTGCATAAAGTATTCCAAGAATTCCAAGAGATTGTAACGAAAACTTTATCAACAGTAATAATACCATTATTACCAGTATATATAGCAGGAACTTTTGCAAATATAACTTACGCAGGACAAGTTGGAGCAATTTTAGGAGTATTCTGGAAAGTATTCCTTATAGTAATACCAATGCATTTAATATACTTAGTAATACAATTTACAGTGGCAGGAACAATAGCTGGTAAAAATCCATTTAAAATGTTAAAAAATCAAATACCTGGTTATTTAACAGCAGTAGGAACACAGTCATCTGCAGCGACTATCCCAGTTAATGTTGAATGTGCAAAAAACAATGGAGTAAGTAAAGAAATAAGAGAATTTTGTGTGCCACTATGCGCAACAATTCACTTATCTGGTTCAATAATATCAGTTACATCATTTGCAGTAGCAGTATTAATGATGAATAATATGGATTTTGGATTTGGAGTAATGTTGCCATTTATATTAATGTTAGGTATAGCTATGGTTGCAGCACCAGGTGCACCAGGTGGGGCTATAATGAGTGCACTACCATTTTTACCAATGATTGGAATACCATCTGATGGTGGTCTTGCAAGTTTAATGATAGCATTATACTTAACTCAAGATAGTTTCGGAACAGCTGCAAACGTATCAGGAGATAATGCAATAGCAGTAGTAGTTGACCATATAAACAAAAAAATGAGCAAAAAAGAAAAATTCAAAAAAATTGGTTAATATCAATTTAGATATTTAATTAAAATAAAAATTTTATATTTGAATAAAAAAGTTAAATATTAATGAATGAAAAGAGAAGGTATCCAAAATTATTTTTAATTTTGAGATATTTTCTTTTTTTTATTATTAAAAAATGATAATTGTTTATATTTCAGAAGAATCATATTTTCACTATAAATGTAATACTATTAATTAACTTATTTATGTAACAGATTGAATATTTATGATATTATAATATAGTATAAAAGTTAAAGAATATTTATACTTATTATAAAGTGTTTTGACATGGAGGGAGAAGTTACAAATGATAAAAGCGCAAATAAGAGATCAACTTATAAAAGGATTAATCGATGATAATGTTATAGATTTATTTCAACGTAACATGATGCCTCTTAATCAGCTTATGTCTTATTATCGTTGTGCGATTATGGAAGTGGAAACAAAATTTAAGGTTTTAAATGAACAATTTTCCCTTCAATATGATAGAAACCCAATAGAAACAATAAAATCTAGGCTAAAGTCACCAGAGGGAATAGTAAAAAAATTAAAACGTAAAGGATATCCATTTTCTCTTGAGTCAATAGAAGAAAACATAAATGATATTGCTGGCATAAGAGTAATTTGTTCTTTTCCAGAAGATATATATTTACTTGCAGAATGTTTATTGCAACAAGATGATATAACTTTAGTAGAAGTAAAGGATTATATAAAAAATCCAAAAGAAAGTGGATATAGAAGTTTGCATTTAATTATAGAGGTTCCAATTTTTTTAGAAAATGAAAAGAAAAATATGAAGGTTGAGGTTCAGTTAAGAACTATAGCTATGGACTTCTGGGCAAGTTTAGAGCATAAGTTACGCTATAAAAAAGATATACCTCAAGAAGAAGCAGATATGCTTGCTAAGAACTTAGTAGAATGTGCTGAAATTAGCGCTGCTCTTGATAATCGTATGGAGCAGATAAGAAATAGAATATTGAAAAATAGTTAGTAATTTAAGTCATATGGGTATATATTCATATGACTTTTTGTTTTAAAAATTTTAATTATATTTCAATTATTATTTATATATAAACTAAAATGAATAATACTAATTATAATAAAGTACATAAAATTTAGGAGGAAAAATTATGGATTTAAAAGAAATAATGAAATATAATACTTTTGTGGTTTTAGGAGATACATTAAATGAAGAAAAATATGCTTATAAGATAAAACATGAATTGATAAATAGTAATTATAAAGTATATTCTGTTGGAAAAGAATTAAAGTCTATCAATGATATTGATGAAGAAATTGATATAATTGATTTATGCATCAATCCTCCTGTAGGATTAAAATTATTAATGGAAAATAAAAAAAAATTTAAATGTATTGTTATACAACCAGGAGCAGGTAGCGATGAAATTATTAAATTTTTAGATGAAAATAATTATGATTATATAGATGGATGTTTATTGGTTGGAATTAGACTTTATTCTAAATAAGATAAACATTAATAATATTTAATAAAAAATAATGTAAAGAGCCTAATTTATTTTAGGCTCTTTTATGTTTTAAAAGAAAATTTATAACAAAAACTTATTCAGTATTTGTCATAAAAAAGCTATACTTATATTATTGATTAAAAAAAAGTAAAAAAATGTAGAGATGATAAGGAGAGACAGATGAAATTATTTAAGACAAACAAATTGAAATCATTATTATTAGCGGGAGCACTGTCTTTATCATTATTCTTTGGAGGATGTTCTAGTAGTACAACAACTTTAAGTACGCTAACTGGTACTAAGACAACTCAAAATAAAAATGATAATTACAGCAAATCTAATAATAGTTCAGTACCAAAGGGATCAGTAAAAGCTTCTATAGAACGAGTTGTAGATGGTGATACAATGAAGGTGAAATTAAAAGATTCTGGAAAAATAGTTACACTAAGATTATTATTAATAGATACGCCAGAGTCTGTAAAGCCTGGTGTAGATCCACAACCGTATTCAATAGATGCTTCAAACTTTGCCAAAGAATCGCTTCAAGTAGGGGATAAGGTATATATTGAATATGATGAAGGTGATAAAACAGATAAATATGATAGACATTTATGCTATTTATGGTTTTACAACAAAGAAGATAAAAGTTGGAAAATGTTCAATGAAAAAATTGTAGAAGAAGGTCTTGCAAGGGTTGGCTATGTTTATTCCCAAAGAAGACACCTAGATACTTTATATAAAGCTCAAGATAAAGCTAAGGCAAGTAAGTTAAATATATGGTCGGTTAATGGATATGTTACAGACAAAGGTTTTAATGTAGATACATATAATAATGGGGATGCTATATCAAGTAATAGTAGCTCTAGTAATAATAAAAGTGAAAGTAATTTAAATGAAACTGTATATGCAAATGGAGGTAACTCAAGCTCAAATAAATATCATTCCTCTGAATATGCACACGGAATGAAGGGAGCTATTAAAATGACTGAATCACAAGCTAAGTCAAAGGGATATAAAGCATGTGGATTATGTTATTAACAAGTTAAGCAAATTTTATAAACATTATTTGATTTTATATGTAAATAGTGAATTTAAAATATATTAACTATAAAAAGATTTAGATAATTATCTATTATATAAAACTTATAAAAAATGGGGTGAACATCGTGAGTTATTTTTTAATATTGGCATTTATATTTTTTATTGGAAGTATTGTAGGATGGGTAATAGAATTAATTTTTAGAAGATTTTTCTCTGGAGCAAATCCAGAACGAAGATGGATAAATCCAGGATTTTTAATAGGGCCATATTTACCGCTTTATGGATTTAGTTTATGTGTATTGTATTTATTGGCTCAAATAAATATTAGTTTTATACAAAATAAATTTATAGAGGAATTAGTTCTATTTGCCATTATGGCTTTAGTTGTTACTTTTATTGAATATTTAGCAGGCCTTATTTTTATTAAAGGAATGAATATAAAGTTATGGGATTATACAGATGAATACGGGAATATACAAGGTATTATTTGCCCTAAGTTTTCAATTTTTTGGGCAATATTAAGTGCCATATATTACTTTTTAATTCATCCTGATATACTAGAATCTCTTTATTGGCTATCAAACCATTTATCATTTTCTTTTGTAATGGGCTTTTTCTACGGTGTATTTGTTATAGATGTATGTTATTCTTTAAAAATTATGGTTCATATAAGAAAATTTGCCAATGACAATGAAATAATTGTTAAGTATGAATTATTAAAAGAAAATATTAGGAAAAGGAATGAAGAAATAATTGGAAAGAAAAAATTTATTTTTGCAATGCATTCAGGAAGAGAGGAATTTCTGAAACATTTAAAACATTATAAGGAAGAGTTGAATAAGAAGATATAATTAACAGATGAATAAGGTTCTTAGGAGTTTATGCTAGGTTTATTAAAAGTAATTAATTGTATAAAGAAAAAGTTAAGGTATGGTTAATTTGATCCATACCTTAACTAAAACTACTATATAAAGCTACTTTCAAAAATCTAACCGATTATTTTTATTAAATAATATTAAAAAGCAAATTGTATTTCAAACTATATAATTAGATTTGTTCAATTAAACCATAGCCATCATGTCTTTTATAAACAATGTTTATATCTTCAGAATCTAAATTTCTGAATACAAAGAAGTTATGTCCTAGTAAATCCATTTGCATAATAGCATCTTCAGTAGTTATAGGCTTATCAAGGTTGAATTTCTTAACTTTTTTTATTGCATTTTCACTTTCAATATTAATATCATCATATTCATTTATATTATTGAATCTAATACTATCATTAGATCTATTTTTATTTATAAGTTGAGTTTTTAATTTTCTTATCTGCTTATATAATTTGTCGTAAACCTCATCAATAGCATTATATAAATCACTTTTAGAATCTTCTGCTCTAATTATTGTCCCATTCTTAGTAAATATAGTCACTTCAATTTTTTGACTTCTCTTAGTAACATCTAATTTTACATGTACATCCGTATCACTACTTAAATACTTTTCTAAGTTATAGAAAGTATTTTCTATTTTTCCTTTAATAGAATTTGTTAATTCGATTTTTTTTGTGACGATATTAATTTTCATAATATGTACCTCCAATATTAAATGTTTATTTTACTAATTTCATACAGATAAAATAGTAAAATTTGGTGAATTATTGATTTCTTAAAGTAGATATCTATATTCATTCTAGAAAGTATTTATCTACTTTTAAAATGATTTATACTATTATAGTAGTCTGAAAATGTTTGCATGAAAAGTCTATATTTTTACAAATTTTTCTGGTAAAATATAGATTATACGGGGTGTTTTTAATTAATATGTATATAATTAAATATTAATATTTTTTATAATCATCTATATTAAGTAAATCATTATCTGAATAAACAATATTATTTAATCACTCACTACAAACTGAGGAGATATCTAAAATTCCCATATGAACAGTTCTTTTACAGCTTTTTTTAATTCGTTTTTCGTCTTCTAAAAATATTCTTCTAAACTTTCCAATCATAGATTGCAACTATAAACTAAATTTAATTTATTAAGAGAAATTCTCAAGAAATTCATGTGACCTTTGTATGCAATACCATCTTTTTAATTTATATGTATCATCAGATTTATGAAGTAATTAACAAGCTTCAATTGTATACTAATTGTAATTTTGTAAAAGAAATCATAAAGATATCCTAAAAGAAATTTAACAAATACTTTTTAATATTTATTTAAGAATATTAAAAAGATAATTATTGATGCATTATACAAAAATGATGTTTATTACATTATTTTTTTGAGTTGAAATTTTCATATATCATATATATGTATGATTTAGAAATATTCAAAGAGTTTTATTTATTATAATAATAAATTTACTTTTAAATTTAAAAAAGTTAAAACTTTTTATTATAAATTTATGTCTAACAGTTGAAAACAAAAATGAAAGGAGTAATCATGGAAGATATACTTTTAGTGAAAAAAGCTATTAAAGGCGATAGAGAAGCCTTTGAAGATTTGATAAATATGTATTTTGATAGATTATATAAAGAGGCGTATTTAAGATGTAAACATGAGGAAGATGCAAAAGAAATAGTACAGGAAACAATTTATAAAGCTTATAGAAACATAAAAAGTTTAAAAGAACCAAAATATTTTAAAACTTGGTTAAGCAAAATTCTTATAAATGTATCAAATGATTATATGAGAAAAAATGGAATGATAGAGTTAGAACATGATGAAAATGATTATGTAAAAAAAGTACATAATGATGACCAAATAGAAATTAAAATGGACTTATATAATGCAATGGATGAGCTAGAAGATAAATATAAAGATGTAATTATTCTTAGATATATAGAGGATTTGAAAATTGAAGATATATCCAAAATTTTGGAGCGTCCAGTAAATACTATAAAGACACATATTAGAAAAGCAATAAAAGACATGAAAAATCTGTTAAAGGAGGATTACATTAATGATTGAAAAGAAAAAACACAATAATTTAGATAATGAAAATATGGATGATATGGCAATGGAAGAAATTGACAAAGAAATGAATGATTTTTATATAGATAAAGAGAAAATAGATGATATAAAATATAGCTTTGATAAAGATAGCATCATAAAGAATGCTATAGATAAAGCAGAAGGAGATATATCTAAGAGTAAAAATAAGAAAAGATATGTTAAAATAGTAGCTAGCATAGTCATTTTATTATCTATAGGAGTATATAGTCCAGCATTAGCTTATTATGTAAAGCCAGTAATGGTAGCTTTGGAAAAAATAAATGATGTTTTAAAAGTAGATGAAATAAGCGCTGCCTTAGAGTTGGACACAATAATTCCAAAGGCTGTAGTAGAGGATAATAAAATTCACTTTGTAAAAATAACGAGATACAAGGTAGATAAAAAGAAAGAAAGCAATGACAGTAATAATAAAAATACAGTTTATGATGAGTATGGAGTAGTTAATTTTATACATAAAATGTCTAATCAAATTATCAATCCAGCTGATGGCAAAAAGTTTGGAGTGATAAAGATAACTCCTAAAAACATTGAAATAGCACTAAATTCAATAAATAATATAAAAAACAAAGAGGCTAAGGAATATTTAGAAAAAGAACTTACAAAATGGAAAAATGGAAATTTTAATAATGCAGTGGAAGTACATAATTATGTATGGCATATGCTAGACGGACAAATTGGAATAGCATCAACTCTAGATAAGAAAGAGATAAATAAAATTAAAGAAAAATATTTTAAGTAAAATAAAAGTGTAGGAATTTTTATTTATGAAAAGTAATATATAAGGATGAGGGTGAATCTCATCCTTTATTTATGAAAAATTGATAAGTAATAATTATTATGGCAAAATAAATAATATGATAAAGGAGGAATTTTCATGAATATATTAATAACTAACGACGATGGAATATTTGCAGATGGAATTATAGAATTAGCAAAAGAAATATCTAAAATAGCAAATGTTTATGTAGTTGCACCAGAAAGTCAAAAAAGTGCTACGGGACATTCTATAACAATACATAGTCCTATAATGGTACAAGAAGCTTATATTTCAGATAATATAAAGGCCTATTCCATATCAGGAACACCAGCAGACTGTGTAAAAGTGGGAATAGATGCTGTATTTAAGGATATAGACTTTGATTTAGTTTTAAGTGGAATAAACAATGGTCCTAATTTGGGAACAGATGTTATATATTCAGGCACTGTGTCAGCAGCAATAGAAGGGCTTGTTTTAAATAAACCATCAATTGCAGTGTCATATAATGAATTTAAAGTTAAAAGTGAAGTCTATAAAGAAGCAGCTAAATATGTAGCTATGCTTGTAGAAAATATTAAAGATAAATTGAATTTATTTAATGACTGTATATTAAATGTAAATATACCTAATACAAAAATAAAAGGAAGTAAGATAACTAAGTTGGGAGAAAGAAAATACGATAATGTAATGGAAGAAAGGATAAGTCCTTTTGGGCAACGATATTTTTGGATAGGAGGAAATATTAGAGAATTAGATCAAGATGAAGATAGTGATATTACTTGTGTTAATGATGGTTATATTTCCATAACACCTGTCAATATTGAAATGACTAATTTTAAAAAGTTTGAAATGCTAAAAGATATAGAAATTTTATAGTAGATTTTATTAAAAGTTAGATTATATTGAAAAAATATATAGTATATAAATTTATAAAAAGTCAGTAGGTGTTTACTGGCTTTTTTATTTATAAAATATTAAATATGAATATTGAAACTGTTAAAATCAATTTAATTCCTTGACAAGTAATATTTATATGATTATAATTGATAACAATTATCAATTGTGGGTATAAATATAACGATATAGTTATTATAAATATGAAAAATCTATCAATAGTAAGTATGATTTCTAGAAAATTATTTTATTTTTATAAAGTTTTATATGTACTTAAATTATATGAAGAATGGGGGTATAGAATAATGAATACAATGATTGGAATTTTAATACCGCTTGTAGGTACTACATTAGGTGCTGCTTGTGTTTTTATAATGAAAAAAGAGATTAATGCATTAGTTAATAAAGGTTTACTTGGTTTTGCTTCAGGTGTAATGATTGCTGCCTCTGTATGGTCATTAATAATACCAGCTATTAATATGAGTAGTAATATGGGCAAATTAGCTTTTGCTCCGGCTGCAATAGGAATTCTTGTAGGCATAGGATTCATGCTTATATTAGATACGATTATTCCTCACTTGCATTATAATAATAATAAACCAGAAGGATTAAAAAGTGAAAAAATAAGAAAAACAACTATGCTCGTATTAGCAGTTGCTCTTCATAATATACCAGAGGGAATGGCAGTGGGAGTAGTGTTTGCAGGAGTTATAAGTCAAGAAAGTACAATAACTATGGCTGGAGCATTAATACTTTCAATAGGAATAGCAATTCAAAATTTTCCAGAAGGAGCCATAATTTCCATGCCATTAAGAAGTGAAGGTATGAGTAAATCAAAATCATTTCTTTATGGATTTTTATCTGGTGTAGTGGAGCCTATTGGTGCAGTATTAACTATTTTATTTTCAACAACTATTCAACCTTTAATGCCATATCTTTTATCTTTTGCTGCTGGAGCTATGATTTATGTGGTTGTAGAAGAATTAATACCAGAAGCATCTGTGGGAGAACATTCCAATATAGGAACTATTGGATTTGGATTAGGTTTTGTAATAATGATGATTTTAGATGTAGCATTAGGATAATAGATTAATTATAAAGTATTCTTAAGAAAATACAAAGAGCTAACTTGATTAAAAAATGTGCTTACAAATAACATAGTTATGTTATTGTAAGTACAGCATAACTATGTTATTTATAGATAATATATTTTCATATACTATTAATTTAAATATTATTTATTTTTAAAATATGATTTTTAAATTCATTTATGAATTTTGAATTTAAATTATTTTTATTCCATCCCATGTAAATAGATTTATAACCAATATCTTCTTTTATATTTAATATGGAAATTTCATTCGTATTTATCATAGGTGTGTTTGGAACTATAGTGATTCCTGCGCCAGCAGCTACTAATCCAACTAACATACCTGCCTCACTAGGTTGTACAGATACTTTTGGAGTATAATCAATAAATTTAGTATAAGAAATCCCTTTATTGCTGCAGCCTTTATCATAAACTACAAATAATTCATTTTTTAACTCTGAGAGTGAGACTTCAGTTTTATTTGAAAGATGGTGTGATTTTGATGTTACTAAAACATACTTTTGTTTACTAACCAATACAGTTTGAATCTCAGGATAATTATTAATACAACTAATATCATCAAAAAATCCTAAGTCAGTTTTTCTAGTGCTAAGATTATTTAAGATTTTTTCCACAGAAGTATTGTTAAATTTAAATTTAATATCTGAATGTACTTCAAGAAAACCACTAATTATAAAAGGAATAAAACTAGTTCCAACACACTCAGTATATGAAAGAGATATATTTTTTTCTTGGTCATTTTTCATATATTTTAACTCTTCAATACCTTTCTCAATATCATTTAATGCTAGCTTAGCATAATTTAAAAATACTTCTCCAAATCTGGTGATCTCAATATTTCTACCATTTTTTTCGAAAAGTGGGACATCTAACTCTTCTTCTAGTTTAGAAATAGCCTTACTAAGTGCAGGCTGTGTTACTGACAATATATTAGAAGCAGTTGTAAAGTTCTTAGTTTTTGCAATGGTTATAAAATATTCTAAATGTTGCAAGTTCATAATTATTCTCCTTAAAAATAAAAAATCAATATATATAACTAAAAGTTATTATTATATGAATAATAGCCATTAGACCTTTTTAAAATTATAGTGATATAATAACAATATATTGATTAAAAATCTAGATAAATTAGTAATTAATTATAAATTATTTTTATATATTTTATAATGAAATTATTAACTTATTAAAGCAGTAAAAATGGTGGAGGTTAAAAATGTTTAATGTAGATAAAGAAAAATGTATAGGATGTACTAAGTGTATGAAAGACTGCCCAGTAAATGATATTTTTATAGAGAATAATAAAGCTAATATAAAAAATCAAGCTTGTATGAAATGTGGTCATTGTGTAGCAGTCTGTCCAACTATGGCAATTTCAACAGATGATTATAATATGTATGATGTTGTTGAATATGAAAAGGAAAATTTTGAAGTAGTATCTGAAAATCTATTAAATTTTATAAAATTTAGAAGAAGTGTGAGAAACTTTAAAAATAAAGAAATTGAAAAAGAAAAAATAGAAAAAATAATAGAAGCAGGTAGATTCACACAAACAGCAAATAATAGTCAAGATGTATCTTATACTGTAGTTACTAATAAAATAGAAGCATTAAAAGAATTAGCTTTTGAAAGTTTAAATAAAAAAGGTGAATATATTCTTAATAATTTAACTCCTGAAACAGAATATTTAAAAAGATATGCTACTTTATGGACTAATTTTTATAAAGCATATAAAGAAGATCCAATTAAAAATGATAAATTATTTTTTAATGCACCATTAGTAATAATTGTGACCGCTAATAATGAGTTTAATGGAGCGTTAGCTTCTTCAAATATGAATCTTATGGTAGATGCTTTAGGTCTTGGAACTTTTTATAGTGGATTTTTAAAAATAGCATCTGAGAATAATAAAGAAATATTAGATTTACTAGAAATAAAAGATAATCAAAAGATTGCTGCATGCATGGTTGTAGGATATCCAAATGTTAAATATAAAAGAACAGCTCCAAGAAAAGAAGCAGAAATAAATTGGATATAAAATATTAATTTTATCGTTTTTATATTTAGTATAAATATTATGTTTCATATTATATAATAAGATATAAGTAAAGATATAAGTAAAGATATAAAGGAGAATAATATGAAATATACTAAAGAAGAAATGGATATAATAAGTGAAAAAATAGTAGAAATGATAAAAGAAAAAGAAGAAATGAGAATCGGTAAGATAGCGAAGGTGCTTATACACTCAGGTTTAGTTAATTCTAGTTATGAAGTTGATAAAGTGCTTAAATATAGAAAAGATTTATTTGTAAGTCCAAAGATGGGAATTTGGAGACTTGTAGAAAGTGAATAAAATTTATAAAGATGAGTAAGAGCTGTAAATAATTTATTTACAGCTCTTATTTATATTTATACAATAAAAGTATAAGACAAAATATGGTAAAAGGGGAAATTATGATGGAGAGTAAAAGAAAAAGGGTTAGAAAACCTGATTGGTTTAAAGTTACTTATGACAGTGAAGTAGGTAGTATAGAAAAAATGATGGAAGATGATTCACTGCATACAGTGTGCAAAGAAGCAAATTGTCCTAATAGGGGTGAATGTTATAAAAAAAGAACAGTAACGTTTATGATAATGGGGAACCAATGCTCTAGAAATTGTAAATTTTGTAATGTAACTAATGGTGAACCTACACATTTAGATCCACTTGAGCCTTTACATGTTGCGGAGTCTGTTAAAAAATTAGACTTAAAGCATGTGGTTATAACAAGTGTTACTAGAGATGATTTAGAAGATGGTGGGGCAAATCATTTTGCAAAAACTATTAAAGAGGTTAAAAAATTAAATCCGGGGGTAACAATAGAAGTTCTTATTCCTGATTTAAAAGGGAAAGATAAAAATTTAGATATAATAATAAATGCAAAGCCCGATGTTATTAATCATAATATGGAAACTATAGAGAGACTATATGAAAAAGTTAGACCAGAGGCATTATATGATAGATCTTTATATGTATTAAAATATGTAAAAGAAAATACACCGGAAATTCTTACCAAAACTGGGATTATGGTAGGTCTTGGTGAAAAAGATGAAGAGATATATAAGCTTATGGATGATGTTTTACAAGTAGGGTGTGATATTTTTACCATAGGTCAATATTTACAACCAACTAGAAAACATGTGGATGTGGAAGAATATGTTTCACTTGAGAAATTCGAAGAATATAGAAAAATTGGAGTGGAAAAAGGATTTAGATTTATAGCAAGTAGCCCATTAGTTAGAAGTTCTTATAAGGCTGCAGATGCATTGGAAGCAAAAGCAGTAGAGAGGGGATAAAACATGATTTATATAAATAGTAACTCGACTAGTCCATATTTTAACTTTGCATTGGAAGAATACTTGATGACTGAGAAGGATTTGGCAGATGATGAAATATTTTTATTTTGGAGAACAAATCCTACAGTAATGATTGGAAGATATCAAAATACATACTGTGAAATTAATGAAAAATATATAAAAGAAAACAATATAAATGTAGTAAGACGTAACTCTGGTGGAGGTACTATTTACACTGATATGGGAGCTTGGCAATTTACATTTATAGAAAATAATCATAAAGAAAATGGTATTTCTTTTGGCAAATTTACAGCACCAATTGTTCAGGCTCTTAGACAAGAAAATATTGACGCACATTTTAATAGCAGAAATGATTTATTAATAGGAAATAAAAAGTTTTCTGGAAATGCACAATATAGAAAAGATGATGTTATGTTGCACCATGGTTCTATCTTATTTAATACAGACATTAAAGCAATGGTTGAAAGTATAACTGTGGCAGAAGATAAAATTATAGCGAAGGGTATAAAATCTGTTAGAGAAAGAGTAATAAATATTAGTGAAGTAATGGATAAAAATATTACTAGTGAAGACTTTAGAGACATTATGTTAAAAAGTTTGTTAAAAGATAGCAAAGTCTATACTCTTACTGATGAAGATATTGAAGCTATAAATAAAATTAAAGAGGAAAAATTTGAATCATGGGACTGGAATTATGGTAGAAATCCAGTATTTAATATTAATAGATGGAAAAGATTTGATGGTGGAAGAGTAGATTTTAAACTTGATATAAAAAAGGGGATAATTAAAGATTGTGCTATAGAAGGCGATTTTTTTCTAACTGGTGATATTTCTAATGTAGAAAAAGCTTTTATTAATTGTAAATATGATAAAGATGATATATATAAACTCTTAGATACATTGGATATAGACAAATTTTTTTATAAAATTACTAAGGATGATTTACTTGAATGTATAATTGATTAGAGTGAAGTAATTTGTACAAGTATTAATTAATGATAAAGGAGTAGTATTTTAAGGTTATTTACTTAAAATTATTACTCCTTTTTTTACAAAATATCTATAAAAATTATTTTCGTAATATTAATATTTACAAAAATAATTTTTATAGATATTATATTAGTAATAAATACTTTATTATAAGGAGGAAGAAATATGGAGAAGAATAAATCTATTATTGATATTATTTTTACAGAATATAATAATTTTTTTGAAGCAGAAAAGAAAATTGCAGACTATATAGTAAATAATAGATCAGAACTAATCGATATGACTATTTCTGAGTTAGCAGAGTTTGCTGGTGTTAGCGAAGCAACAGTAACTAGATTTTGCAGAAAGTGTAATTTAAAGGGATTTCATCACCTGAAAATAACTTTAGCTAAGGAAGTTGTAGACTTGAAAAAAGATGAAATACCTATCTCTGGTAATGTAAGTGAGGATAATATAGCCTCTTCTCTTAATAATATTTTGTTTAATAAGATTGAAGAATTAAAACAAACAGTTTCTCTAATAGATGAAAATAATTTAAAAAAAATTTTAAATGTAATAAAAAAAGGACGAACTGTACAATTTGCAGCCGTTGGAAATACAATACCAGTAGCTTTAGATGGTTGTTATAAATTTAATCAAATTGGAATAGTAGCCGTTGCTAATACAATATGGGAAACTCAAATTGCATATACTTACAACTTATCATCAGAAGATGTGGTTATAATAATTTCGAATTCAGGAGCATCGAAGAGGTTAATTGATGTGGCTGAGGTAGCTATAAAACAAGGGGCAACAATCATAGCAATAACCAATAGTAACAATTCACCTTTGGCCAGACTTTGCAATTATCATATAAAGACAGCAACTAGAGAAAAGTTATTTTTAGAAGAATATTATTTTTCAAGAATTTCAGCTATGACTGTAATAGAGATACTTTATTTATTTTTAACTGTAGGAAAAGAAGATGTATATAAAAATCTTAGTAGGCATGAACAGTTAATTGCAGACGATAAGATTTAGGGGGAGGACAAAGCCTTGAAAAAAACTTGTGCAAAAGAAGCTTTAAAATATATTAGAAATAAGTCAATTATTGGACTTGGAGGAGGTAGTACAATTTCCCACCTTGTTTCCTATATTAAAGAAAATAAGCTTGATGTAAAAATTGTAACTCCATCATTTAACACAGAAAAACTTTGTAGGGAAAATAATTTAAATGTATTGGAGATTTCATACGTAAGCGAAGTGTCAGTCGCATTTGATGGTTGTGATGAGATTGATTATGATTTAAATGCTCTTAAGAGTTGTGGAGGTATACACACTAAAGAAAAAATAGTAGCTACGATGGCTAAGGATTATATTTTACTTGTGGATGAAAGTAAAGTGTGTGAAACACTTAAATTTAATTATCCTGTAGTTTTAGAAATAATACCTGAAAGTAAATCTATTGTTGAAAAAAGCGTAAAACAATTGGGTGGCAAGGTTAGAATGAGAAATGATAAGTTGATGGAAGTTTATTTTGATAGAAAAGATATAAAAAGTATTAAAAAGTTAGATGAAGATTTAAGAAAAATAGTTGGTGTAATTGAAACATCTCTATTTCATGATATAGCAACAAAAGCAATTGTGGTGGGAGAAAATAGAATAAAATTAATTGAATGTGAGAAAGGGGATTAATTAGGATGAATGAAAATTTTAAAGTATTAAATAATGGATTAAAAATACCTTCAATAGGTTTTGGAACTTACAAATCAGGAAGTGATGAAGAAACTGAAAAAATTGTTAAGTATGCTTTAGAAGTTGGATATAGACAAATTGATACCGCATCATTTTATGGAAATGAAGTAGGTATAGGTAATGGAATAAAAGCTAGTAAAATAAACAGAGAAGATATATTCTTAGTTACTAAACTTTGGAATGATGATCATGGATATGAAAAGGCTATAGAAGCTTTTAACAAATCATTAGAATATTTACAAGTTGAATACATAGATTTATATCTTATTCATTGGCCAAATAAATTAAATAATGAAACATGGAAGGCTTTTGAACATCTTTATGAAAGTAAAAAAGTAAAGGCAATAGGTGTTTGCAACTTTAAACAAAGTCATTTGGAAGAATTAATAAAAGATGCAAAGATAAAACCAATGGTAAATCAAGTTGAAATGCATCCGACTAATCAAAAAAATGACTTTGTAAAGTACTGTAATAAAAATGAAATTCAGCTAATCGCTTGGAGTCCAATAATGAGAGGCAAAATATTTGATAATGAACTTATGATTAACTTATCTCAAAAATATAAAAAATCAATTGCTCAAATTGTATTAAGATGGCATTTGCAAAGGGGAATTATTCCTATACCAAAATCATCAAATGAAAATAGGATAAAAGAAAACTTAGACATTTTTGATTTTGAAATCTCTAAAGAAGACATGATGAAAATTAATTTATTAGATAAAGGATATGATTCATCTGTAACAGGAGTACCAGAAAATACAACTTACCTTGATTTTAAATAAAAATTAAAGAGGATAATAGAATGAAAATAACTAAAGTAGTAAGCAATAAAAAAGAATATATAGATTTGCTTTTACTTGCAGATGAGCAGGAAAATATGATAAATAAGTACCTTGAAAAGGGAGACATGTTTCTATTGATAGATGAGGGAGTAAAAGCACAATGCGTTGTTACAAATGAAGGTAATGGAGTATATGAATTAAAAAATATAGCTACTATTCCACAATTTCAAAATAAGGGTTATGGTAAAATACTTATAAATTATATTCTTAATTATTATAAGGATTGTAATATAATGTATGTGGGAACAGGAGATAGTACTTTAACAATTCCATTTTATCAAAAGTGTGGTTTTGAAGAATCTCATAGAGTAAAAAATTTTTTCGTTGACAATTATGATCAGCCCATATTTGAAAATGGAAAACAATTAATAGACATGATTTATTTGAAGTGGAGTAGATAAATTAATGTTATAAAGGGGCATATTAAATATGCCCCTTAAAATTTACTCAACTCTCTCTATATAATTACAATTAATCTCAATATGATTTAGAAACATTAACAATCTTTCATAAAGAGGATGACAATCCTCACCATAAATACTTTCTAGATTTCTGCCTATTTCCTCAACAGTTTTTTCACCGTCTATCTGTAAAAAAACAAAACTACAATATTCATCAAGTTTAATCTTCTTATAAAGAGGTATTCTAAATTTTAACTTTCTAAAAAATTTTTGTATAGGATGATTTTGCTTTTCTAAAACAGTTACAATTTTATTATCAACCTCGTAATCTATATTATTTGAAATTTTAAATATTAATTTTAAAGCATCCTCGTTATTCATTATTCCTCATCCTTAACCTTTGACTTTAGGATAGGTATAATTGTAAGTACTATTAAGACAACTAATAATAAGGCAGCCATACCATTTCCAGCAGCAAATCCAGTAGGAGCATTTCCGCCAACTACACCAGTTACTTGACATATTATACCAATAAGTCCAAGTATAGAACCACCAGCAACTAAACCAGAAGATAAACTTATACCATTACTAACTTTAACTTCTTTATCTTTTTCGCCTTTGGATGTTTTTTCAACAAATACACGGATTAAAGCTCCTACTAAGATTATAGAAGTAGTTGCAACTGGTAAGTAGAATCCTATAGCAACTGTCATTATAGGTAAATCTAATAAGTATAGAACTATTGCCATAAATACACCAACTACAATCATAACCCATGGTAATTGGCCAGACATTATACCTGAAGTAAGCGTAGACATTAAGTTAGCTTGAGGTAGAGCAAATGGAGGGTTATCACCAGTTATTTTTAATTGATCTGTTAATAAAACTATAACAGCAACAACAACTATAACACCAACAATACTTGCTATTGTAAAATAACGTTGCATTTCGTTTTTGTTACCACCTATAACATAAGTAACTTTTTGAGATTGACAGTATCCACCAGCAATAGCTATTGAAACAACTATAAATGAGCCAAATAAAAGTAAAGATTTATTATCAACTGTAGAAGTCCATCCCATAATTACAAATACTAAAGTAACTATAACTAAAGAAGCTATTGTCATACCAGACACAGGAAGGTTAGATGTTCCTATAGTTCCTGTTAATCTACCAGCAACTATAACGAATAATAAAGATAAGATAAATGATAATATAGCTCCTATAATAGCCATTAAAATGCTTCCAGAAATAATAAATGAAGCAATAAACCCAATAATAACTCCACCTATTAAAATTAATAATTGAGTAGAAGAACCGTCACCTTTAGTAGCAGTAGCTCTTGCTTTAGCAGTTTCTTTTACTGAAGCAATTATAGTTGGTATAAGTTTTATAGCGCCAATTATACCACCACATAACATCATACCTGCACCTATGTATTTAACATAAGCACTAGAAATATCTGCAACAGCCATTTGATTTACTGCTAATGAAGCGTTGTTCCATACCATGATACCGTCTCCTGCCATCTCAGTGAAGTAACCAAGTAATGGAGTAATACCAAATACTGATAGTATAGAGCCAGCAAACATTGTTAAAGAAACATCAAGACCTACTATGAATCCAATACCTAATAATAGTGGATTAACTTCCAAATCAAATTTCCACTTATACCAAGATTTACCTGAAAAAGACATTACGTTGTTTGTTATATTTAGAAAAGCACTTGTTAGTGTATTTAAAGCACCACCTATAACAAATCCAACACCCATGTATTTTATAGAATCTCCACCACTATCTGAAGCTACCAAAGTTTCAGATATAGCCATAGACTCAGGGTAAACAAGTTGACCATGTTGATCAATAATTAAGTAATTATAAACCAGTGAAGCTATACCTATACCAAATAACACACCGCCAACACCAACAGCAAGGCCTTCTAAGAAAGAAACTTCACTACCAATTAATATAACAGATGGTAATACAAATATAAGACCACTGGCAACAGATTCACCACCACTTGACATACCTTGAATTAAGTTTTTGCCAAGTATGCCTTTTTGTTTTGCAAAAATAGCAACAAAGGCTGAACCTATAATTGCACCAGGAATTCCGGCAGCAACAGTAAGACCTGCTTTCATACCGGAGTATGCGGTAGAAGCTGAAAATATTGCAGCAAAAACAATACCAATAATAAGTACAGCAGCATTTCCACCAGTTCTTGACTTATCAGTAATATATGGAACGTAGTCCTTTCCAGCTACACCTCCATAAGCCTCTTTTGGTAATTTTTTGTTCAAATTACACACCCCCTTATTTTGTTAAATAAATTGTAGCACAGGAAAATTAATATCTTTGTTAAATTAATATACATATAACGACAAAAATATATAAAATTTTTTTTGTGGATAATATAAAAAATAATTAGCTTGTCATAATCAAGATTATTGTGTAGATATATGCAAGAAAAAAATTTAACACACAAATAAATACAAAGAATTTAATTTATTATTGAAGATAATTTAAAAAATCAGTTTTAGTCAAATATAATTATAATAAAATAAAAAGGATATGCATTAAAAGCAGACCATCTTATTTCTAATCTATGATTAAATCATTAATAATAATCTTAGGAACATGATGAGTTTTATCATCTTCTATAATAACTTTATGGGCAGGTTTTCCAATAGCAAGAGCTATATGTATTAAATAATCACCAGATAAAATAGGGTCTGTTAAAGTACATTCCTTAGAAACTATAAAAATAATACCAGTAGGTCTTTCACCTTCCGTTGGACCATTCCAATCTTTTAAATATGTATCCAATGTAAGATAAGGATAAATTTCCTTTAAAATATCTTCTTTATATACGGTAATGAACCTTAAATATTGACCATTTTTACCACAAGAAGAAAATCTAGCTAGCTCTATTAGTTCTACTAAATCATTTCTTTTCAACTTATAACTTTCATTAAAAACCATGTAACTTCTGCTTTTTTTAACTAAATCTCTTATCACAATATCACCCCTAAATTTATATGATAATTATAGTTTATTACACTAATGTACTGTAAGGAGATACATGAAGTATTATGTAATAGATTTCGTTGACCTATGAACAAAGTGAATTTTATGGTAAAATTATTAGTTATAAAGATAAAGATATATATAACATATTATTTTAAAATGTATTTAAAATAAGAAAGGATTAAAATGAAAAAAATATTAGTATTAGCAGAAAAACCTTCAGTTGGAAGAGATATTGCTAGGGTATTAAATTGTAATAAAGATAAAAATGGATATATAGAAGGAAATAAATATATAGTAACTTGGGCCTTAGGACATCTTGTAACACTTGCAGATCCTGAAAGTTATGGAGAAAAATATAAGTCTTGGAAAATGGAAGATTTGCCAATAATTCCTTCTAAACTAAAAACAGTAGTTATTAAAAAAACATCTAAACAGTTTAATACAGTTAAAGCTCAGTTAAATAGAGACGATGTTTGTGAAATAGTTATAGCAACAGATGCAGGGAGAGAAGGAGAACTTGTTGCCAGATGGATAATAGAAAAAGCTCATGTTAAAAAGCCTATTAAACGTCTTTGGATATCATCAAGTACAGATAAAGCAATTAAAGAAGGTTTTGAAAAATTAAAAGATGGAAGACAGTATAATAATTTATATTATTCAGCAATAGCAAGGGCAGAAGCTGACTGGATTGTAGGGATAAATGGGACTCGTGCTCTTACTACAAAATATAATGCTCAGCTATCTTGTGGTAGAGTTCAAACTCCAACACTTGGAATGATTTTAAAAAGAGAAGAAGAAATAAGAAGATTTGTACCAAAGGAGTATTATTCTATAGATATTTCTACTAAAAAAGGTAGTTCTAATTTTAAGATGAATTGGATAGATAAAAAAAACAACACTACTTCTTTTAACGAAGAGAAAATAGAAAATATAGCAAAAAAATTAAATAATAAAGAAATAAAAATTATAGATGTTAAAAAAGTAGATAAGAAAAGATATTCTAAACCACTATATGATTTGACCGAATTACAAAGAGACGCAAATAAAAAATTTGGTTTCTCAGCAAAAGAAACATTATCAATAATGCAAAAGTTATACGAACACCACAAAGTTCTTACTTATCCAAGGACAGATTCTAGATATTTGACTACAGATATAGTTGAAACATTAAAGGATAGAGTAAAAGCAGTTAATGTAAGTGATTATTCTAAAGTTTGTAATAAATTATTAAAAACTAATATAAAGGGAAATAAATCTTTTGTAGATAATTCTAAAGTTACTGACCACCATGCAATAATACCAACAGAAGAAAGAATATTTCTTGGTGATTTGAGTGATAAAGAAAGAAAAGTTTATGACTTAGTAGTAAAAAGATTTTTAAGCATACTTTCTCCTCCATTTGAATATGTGGAAACGACTATTACTGGTAGTTGCGAAGGAGAAAACTTCAGAGCTAAAGGTAATAAAGTGATTAACTTAGGATTTACAGAAGGCTATGGAGATGATGAAGAAGAAAAACTAGATAGTATTCCAGAAATCTTAGTAAATGATGTATTAAAAATTGAAGAAGTGAAAATTAAAACTGGAAAAACCAATCCACCTCCATATTTAAATGAAGGAACTTTACTTACAGAAATGGAAAAAAATAATTTGGGGACAGTTGCCACTAGAGCAGATATAATCGAAAAATTATTTAATTCTTTCTCAGTGGAAAAGAAAAATAACAAAGAAATACACATTACTTCAAAAGGTAGACAATTATTAGATTTAGCTCCTGAAAAATTAAAAACACCGGATTTAACAGCACAGTGGGAGAAAAAACTTACAGATATATCTAATGGAAAAGCAAATAAAGAGAATTTCATTGAAGATATTAAAACTTATACAAAAGAAATAGTAAAAGATATAAATAAAAGTGATAGCAAGTTCAAACATGACAACTTAACTAAAAATAAATGTCCTAACTGTGGTAAATTTATGCTTGAAGTTAATGGTAAAAAAGGAAAGATGTTAGTTTGTGAAGATAGAGAGTGTAACACGAGAAAAACAGTATCACAAGTAACAAACTCTAGATGTCCTAATTGTCATAAAAAATTAGAACTTAGAGGAGAAGGCGAAAATAAACTATTTGCATGTGCTTGTGGATATAGAGAAAAATTATCTGCTTTTAATAAAAGAAAGCAAGAAGAAAAGCAAAAAGGATCAAAAAAAGATATACAAAAATACTTAAAAAATCAAAATAAAAAAGAAGAAAGTTTCAACAATCCATTTGCTGAAGCTTTGGCTAAATTAAAAAAATAAAATATTAAAGATAAAAAATGGGTAAATAATATTTGGGAAATTTTATTAAAATCTATGAAATATATGAGCAAAAGAGGTGTGAGTATGAATAATTTAAGTACAAGGGCCTTAGCTATAATAGAAATATTGAAAGAGTTAAATCATCCTGTAAGTAGTTTAGCTTTAAGTGAAGAGATTGGATGTTCAACAAAAACAATTCAAAGTGAAATTAAAGATATTAATAAACAACTTAAGGATACGAAAATAATTTCTATTAGGGGAGTAGGTTATAAATTAGAAGGAAAAATTGATGTATCTGAATGTAATAATAATACTTTAGGAAACATAGATAGAATTGAATTTATAATTAAAACAATGCTCAACTTAAATTTACAAGAAGAAAATAGTATTAAGTTGGAAGAGTTGGCAGATGCTATGTTTATTAGTGTTTCTTCTGTAAAAAATGACTTAAAAGAAGTAAAAGAAATTCTAAGTAAATATAATATAAATATCGTATCTAAACATAAACATGGAATAGGTGTTGAAGCTGATGAATCAGCGATTATAAGGTGCATAATAGATTTATGTTCTAGAAAAGATAATGAATTAATATTACAAGATTTTTTAACTGAAGATGTAAGTAATAAAATATTTAATTTGAAAAATGAAATATTAAAATACTTAAACAATGAAAAATTGATTTTAAGTGATATAGAATTTAAAAATTTATGTAGCACAATTTTTATTAAACTGAGCATAAATAATTACAAGGATTATAATCAGTTTATTAAAGATTATATAAAAGAATATAAAATTAAACGTGAAGCAATAATGAATGACAATGTAAATAAAGAAAAAATAACTAAAGCGATTGCTTCATTTTGTAAAAATTTAAAATTAGCTACAGCCATAGATATTAGTAAAGATGAGTTCTTTATGGAATGCTTATATAATCATATAAATAACTTGATTAAAAAAGATAAACTTGGAATTTGCAACTATAATGTGGTAAATAATGATGTGAAAATTAAATATCCTTATGCCTATGAACTAGCCAAAATAGCTAAAAAAACTATAGAAAATGAATTGGATTTGAAAATTGGGGAGGATGAAGTATCAAATATTGCTGTTCATGTGGGGGGAGCAGTAGAGAGATATTCAAGTAATAAAAAAAGAAAAATATTTAAGGTTATTATTGTTTGTGCATCTGGAGCTGGAACTTCTATGCTAATAAATACTAAGCTACAGCAATTATTTAAAGATAGAATAGAAATAGTAAAAATTATTCCTTCTTATTTAATTGAGTATATAGATCCTTCTGTAGTAGATTTTTTAATATCAACAATGCCTTTGGAATACAAAAAAATACCTATTATTAATGTATCGCCATTTTTAACTGAAAAAGAAATTAAAATAATAGAAAAATTCATGGATACAGGATATGTTTATGAAGATGTAAATGTGAAAGACTTTTTTGATAGGGAATTATATTTTACAGATTTGGATTGCAAAAATAAAGAAGAAGTTTTAGACTTCATGAGTAATTCATTATTAAAAAAGGATATTATTGATGAAGAAATGAAAAAATCCTATTTTGAAAGAGAGCAAATTGCTACAACAGAAATAGGAAATATGGTATCAATGCCCCATGGCTCTAAAGGTAATATAAAAGAAAACAAAATAGTTGTTGGTATTTTAAAAGAACCGATAGACTGGGAGTATGGAAAAGTTAGACTTGTAATAATGCTAGCATTAAATAACGAAAAGATACTTGATTATGAACAAGTATTTTCAAGTATTTATAATAAATTAGACACAACATCAAAAGTGGTGAATATTTGTGAAAACAAATCTTATGAAAAGTTTATAAAACTGTTTTAAGCAACGGACCTAAAACAGACAAGGTTAAATTTCTCTTTTAATCAAGAGAAATTTTTTGTCTTTTTGGAGAAAGCCTTTTCATATATTATAGTCATAGGATACAAAAGTAATTTAAAGCACAAAATAATATATACGAAAAATAAAGGAGGAAATAAAGTGATATACACTGTAACCCTAAATCCGTCTATAGATTATGTTATTAATCTTGAATATTTAAATACAGGACATGTAAACAGAGTAAATAGTGAACATGTATATCCAGGAGGAAAAGGAATAAATGTTTCAAGAATATTAAAAACTTTAGGACACGATAATATAGCTACTGGATTTGTAAGTAATTTTACAGGAGACTTTATAATAAACTCTTTATCTGATTTAAATGTTAAATCAGATTTTATAAAATTAGATAATGGATTTACTAGAATCAATGTAAAAATAAAGAGTGATGAAGAAACTGAAATAAATGGTGGTGGACCACATATTAGCCATGAAAAACTTAGAGAATTATTTGATAAATTAAGTAAATTAAAAGAGGACGATATTTTAGTTCTTGCTGGAAGTATTCCGTCAACTTTAAAAGAAGACTTATACGAAAGAATTATGGAACATGTAAAAGTAAATAATGTAAAAGTTGTAGTCGATGCAACTAAAAATTTACTTTTAAATGTATTAAAATATAATCCATTTTTAATAAAGCCGAATAATCATGAGCTAGAAGAAATGTTTAATGTAAAACTAGAAAGCATAGATGATATGATAACTTATGGTAAAAAACTTCAAGAAATGGGGGCAAAAAATGTGCTAGTTTCAAGAGGAAAAGATGGTGCTCTTCTTATAACAGAAAATAAAGAAGTATTTATAAGTAATGTACCAAAAGGAAGTGTTGTAAACTCAGTTGGTGCTGGAGATTCTATGGTAGCTGGTTTTATATCTGGATATATAAATAGCAATTCTTATGAAGAAGCTTTAAAACTAGGAGCGGCAAGTGGAAGTGCAACTGCATTTTCATCAGATTTAGCAAAGAAAGAACTTGTTGAAGAATTAATAAAAAAAATAAATGTTGAGAGGATATAAAAATGAAAATAATTGATCTTATTAATAAGAACTCAGTGAAGTTAAACTTAGTTTCAAAAAATAAATCAAATGTAGTAGATGAACTAGTTGATTTAGTTAACAATAGTGGAAATTTAAACAATAAAAAAGAATATAAAGAGGCAATACTTGCTCGTGAAGAATTAAGTACTACTGCCATAGGAGAAGGGGTAGCAATTCCACATGCAAAAAACAAAGCAGTAACCAAAGCTTGTTTAGCTGCTGGTATATCAAAAGAAGGAATAGATTACGAAGCCTTTGATGATAGTTTATCTCATTTATTCTTTATGATAGCAGCACCAGACGGGGCAAACGATACTCATCTTGAAGTACTATCAAGACTATCAACAATATTAATGGATGAAAGTTTTAGAAATGATTTAATAAATGTATCTTCAGTAGATGAATTCTTAAATTTAATAAATATAAAAGAAAAAGAAAAATTCCCAGAGGAAGAAGAAGTGGTTGTAGAAGATAAAAAATCTGACCTACCTACAATCCTAGCAGTTACAGCTTGTCCAACAGGAATAGCCCATACTTTTATGGCAGCAGAAAATTTAAATCAAAAGGCTGCAAATAAAGGAATAAGTATAAAAGTTGAAACTAATGGTTCAGCAGGTATTAAAAATGCTTTAACAAAAGAGGAAATAGATAATGCAACATGTATAATCGTTGCAGCAGATAAAAATGTTGAAATGAACAGATTTAATGGAAAAAAAGTTATAATAACAAAAGTTGCTGATGGTATACATAAGGCAGACGAACTTATAGATAGAGCCGTAACAGGTGATGCACCTATTTTTCATGGCTTCCAAGTAAATGACTTAGAAGAAACGTCAAATGAAAAAGAAAGTGTAGGAAGACAATTTTACAAACATCTAATGAATGGTGTTTCTCATATGTTACCTTTTGTTGTTGGTGGAGGAATACTTATAGCGCTAGCTTTCTTATTTGATGATTATACAATAGATCCAACTAACTTTGGTATGAATACACCTCTTGCAGCATTTTTCAAAACAATAGGTGGTCAAGCATTTGGATTTATGTTGCCAGTTCTTGCTGGATATATAGCAATGAGTATAGCTGACAGACCAGGTCTTGCAGTTGGTTTTGTTGGTGGTATTATAGCAAGTGCAGGATATACTTTTAGTAATCTTATGCATTATGATGCAAAAACTGCTATAAGTGCAGGATTCTTAGGTGCATTACTTGCTGGTTTTGTTGGTGGATATTTAGTATTATTACTTAAAAAATTATTCTCATATTTACCAGATTCTTTAGAAGGAATTAAACCAGTTTTACTATTCCCAGTATTTGGGATACTTTTAATGGGATTAATAATGATAAGTATAAATCCAATAGTTGGTTCTGTAAATACAGCACTTAACAGCTTTTTAGCTTCTATGAGTGGAACTAGTAAAATATTACTTGGAACAGTCCTTGGAGCAATGATGGCAATAGATATGGGTGGGCCATTTAACAAAGCTGCTTATGTATTTGGTACAGCTCAACTTACTGTAGTAAATGCTGGTCCAGAACAATTTGCCATAATGGCAGCAGTTATGATAGGTGGTATGGTACCTCCTTTAGCAATAGCTCTTGCTACAACTTTCTTCAAAAACAGATTTAGTGAAAGTGAAAGAAAGTCAGGAATAGTAAACTATATAATGGGATTATCATTCATAACAGAAGGCGCAATTCCATTTGCAGCAGCAGATCCACTTCATGTTATACCAGCTTGTGTAATAGGTTCAGGTCTTGCTGGAGCATTATCTATGGCATTTGGATGTGGACTTAGAGCTCCTCATGGAGGAATATTTGTACTTCCAACAATAATAAATCCTTTAATGTATCTTGTGGCATTATTAGCAGGTTCAGTAGTAGGAGCAATTTTACTAGCAATTCTAAAAAAACCACTGAATAAAGTAAAATAAGTTTACAATTTCAAATGAAATTATGGGATTGAAAATATAAAATAATTTATAATTAAAATAAGAGACACCTTTTAAAAGGTGTTTTTTATTGCAAGAAAATGCATTTATTTATATAAAATTAATATAAAAATCTTTAAAAATATAAAATTTATGAAAGTACTTTCTGAAATATAATTTTTATTGAAAATATTTTCTTTAAATTATATACTGTATTTAAGATGAAATTAGGGAAGGAGAAAGAGTATGAAGGATAGTTTAGAACAATTAAAAAATAATTTAATTGTATCTTGTCAAGCATTACCACATGAGCCTTTACATTCTTCTTTTATTATGGGACGTATGGCTAAAGCTGCTAAAGAAGGTGGTGCGGTTGGGATTCGTGCCAACACAAAGGAAGATATAGAAGAAATTAAAAAAAATGTGGATCTTCCAATAATAGGAATAGTAAAAAGAGATTATGAAAATTGTGATGTATATATAACACCTACAATGAAAGAAATAGATGAGCTTATGGAAGTAAAACCTGAAATAATAGCATTAGATGCTACATCTAGTTTAAGACCAAATGGGGTTACTTTAGAGGAATTCTATAAAAAAATAAAAACTAAATATCCAAATCAAAAGCTAATGGCAGATTGTTCAACTGTGGAAGAAGCCATACATGCAGATGAACTTGGGTTTGATTATATAGGAACTACTTTAGTTGGATATACAAAACAAAGCCAAAATAGTAAAATTGAGGAAAACGATTTTGGGATTCTTAGAGAAATTATTTCAAAGGTCTCAAATAAGGTTATTGCAGAAGGGAATATTGATACACCGCAAAAAGTCAAAAGAGTTTTAGAACTAGGTAGTTACAGTGTGGTAGTTGGTTCTATAATTACAAGACCTCAAAATATAACAAAAAGATTTACAGATGCTATTGGAAGTTTAAAATAAGGTAATAAATAATTTTGAAATAAAAATATAAAAATATAAGAAAACTATATGAATAAGGGAGAAAAAATTATGATGAATAACGCAGATATGAGAGGAATATTTAGTGCACTTTTAGTTTCTTACAATGAAGATGGAAGTATAAATGAAAAAGGAGTACGTGAAATTGTTAGACATAACATAGACAATATGAAAGTTGATGGTTTATATGTTGGAGGAAGTACTGGAGAAAACTTTATGCTTTCTACAGAAGAAAAGAAAAGAATATTCGAAATAGCAAAAGATGCAGCGAAAAATGAAATAAAATTAATTGCTCAAGTTGGGTCTATAAATGTATACGAATCAGTAGAATTAGCTAAATTTGCTACAGAATTAGGATATGATGCTATATCAGCAGTTACACCATTCTACTATAAATTCTCATTTAATGAAATAAAAGATTACTACAATACAATAATAGACAGTGTAGATAATAGATTAATAATATACTCTATACCATTCTTAACAGGAGTAGATATGAGTGTAGAACAATTTGGAGAATTATTTGAGAATGAAAAAATAATCGGTGTTAAGTTTACAGCTGCAGATTTCTACTTATTAGAAAGATTAAGAAAAGCTTATCCTAATCATTTAATATATGCAGGATTTGATGAAATGATGTTACCTGCTACAGTTCTTGGGGTAGATGGAGCAATAGGGTCAACATTTAATGTAAATGGTATAAGAGCTAGACAAATATTTGACTTAGCAAAAGAAGGAAAAATAGAAGAAGCTAGGGAGATACAACATATAACTAATGATTTAATAAGTGCAATACTTTCAAATGGATTATACGCAACATTAAAAGAGCTATTAAAATTAAGTGGTGTAGATGCAGGATATTGTCGTAAGCCAATGGCTTTAACTACAGATGCTCAAGTTGAAGAAGCTAAAAATATATTTGATAAATACGTAAAATAAAAATAACTCTTAGGGGAGGAAAATAATATGGGATTTACTACAATAGATTTTATTATACTAGTAGTATATTTAGGAGCAGTATTATTTGCAGGACTTCATTTTTCTAAAAAGGATATGAAAGGAAAAGAGTTCTTCAAAGGTGATGGAACTATTCCTTGGTGGGTGACAAGTGTTTCTATATTTGCAACGCTACTTAGCCCAATATCATTCTTATCACTAGCTGGAAACTCTTATGGTGGTACATGGATATTATGGTTTGCACAATTAGGTATGTTAATAGCTATACCAATAACTATAAAATTCTTCTTGCCAATTTATAGTAAGTTAAATATAGATACAGCGTATCATTATTTAGAATTAAGATTTGATAGTAAGGCTCTTAGAGTACTTGGAGCATTAATGTTTATAATATATCAAATAGGTAGAATGTCTATTATAATGTATTTACCATCAATGGTACTTTCTAAGTTGATGGGAATAAATGTAAATATATTAATAATAGTGATGGGAGTAATTGCAATAATTTATTCATATACAGGTGGACTAAAATCTGTATTATGGACAGACTTTATACAAGGAACTGTACTTTTAATAGGTGTAACATTTGCTTTGATATACTTATTTAGTCACATAGATGGTGGAGCTGGAGCCGTATTTGAAACTTTAAAACAAGGTAAATTCTTAGGTGCTGAGGAAGTTTTATTTGATCCTAATATATTAAAGAATAGTGTATTTATAATAGTTGTAGGAGCTGGATTTAATACTTGTTCTTCTTACATTTCAAGTCAGGATATAGTTCAACGTTTTACAACAACTACAGATACAAAAGAATTAAATAAAATGATGCTAACAAATGGAGCTTTATCAATATTTATAGCTACAGTGTTCTACTTAATAGGAACTGGTTTATATGTATTTTATGGTCAAAATCCAGCGCTTGCTCAAACAGCTCAACAAGATCAAATATTTGCATCTTATATTGCTTACCAATTACCAGTTGGTATAACAGGTATACTACTTGCAGCAATTTATGCAGCATCTCAATCTACTTTATCTACTGGTTTAAACTCAGTAGCAACAAGCTGGACTTTAGATATACAAGAACGTTTAAGTAAAAAAGAAATGAGTTTTGAACAACAAACTAAAATAGCGCAATATATTTCTTTAGGTGTTGGTATAGTTGCTATAGCGGTATCTATGATATTAGCAAATGGAGAAATAAAATCAGCGTATGAATGGTTTAATGGGTTTATGGGACTAGTACTTGGAGTACTTGCTGGTACATTTGTACTTGGTGTATTTACTAAAGTTGCCAACTCAACAGGTGCTTTTGCAGCCTTTGCAGTATCATCAATAGCAATGGTATTTATAAAATACAATATGCCAGAAGTATCTATTTGGTCTTACTCAATTATATCAATAGGTATATCATTATTAGTAGGAATTCCAGTAAGTTATGTATCTAGAAAATTAAAACATGATAATACTGTACCAAATAGTGATACAGTAATCTATGAATAACAGGAGGTTTCTATGATATTTGGAAATATAAAAAATTTAAATGAATATGATTATTTACCAGTAAATATAAAAAAATGCTTTGAATATGCAGCCTCTAATGATCTATTAAATTACGAAAAAGGTAGTTACAAAATAGATGGAGATAATTTATTTGTAAATATAGTTGAATATGAAACTACTGAAGTAGAAAATAGATTTTGGGAAGCTCATAGAAACTATTTAGACCTACATCTTATGTTAGACGGAAAAGAACAAATTGATTTAAATTTCATAGAAAATATGGAAGAAAAAGAATTTGTTGAAAAGGATGATTTCTTGCCTTTAGAAGGTGATAAAAATGGTTATGTAATACTTGAAAAAGATGACTTCTTAGTTTGTTACCCAAATGATGCTCATAGAACAGCAGTAAAGGTAAGAAGCTCAGAAAAAATAAAAAAGGCCATATTTAAAATAATTATTGAAAAGTAAGTATAAGGAGGGAGTGTAGGTTAGTTTATCTGCACTCCCTAAGTTCATATATAGAAAGGATTGTATTTATGAAAAATTATATATGTATTGATGTAGGAGGAACTTCTATAAAATATGGGATTATAAATGAAAAACTAGATTTTTTAGTAACAAATGAAATGGACACTGAAGCTAATAAAGGTGGACAAAATATATTGAATAAGATTATGAGTATAGTGAGTAACTATAAAAATGAATGCAAAATAGAAGGAATTTGTATTTCAACAGCAGGGATGGTTGATTGTGAAAAAGGAGAAGTCATATATGCATCTCCATTGATTCCAAACTATATAGGCACAAAGATTAAAGATGTTATTGAAGAAAAATTTAATATTCAATGTGAGGTTGAAAATGATGTAAATTGTGCAGCACTTGCGGAGCATTTTGCAGGTGGAAGTAAGGGAAGTAATATAAGTTTATGCTTGACTATTGGGACTGGTATAGGTGGAGCAATTATTATAAATAATGAAGTTTATCACGGAGCTTTTGGGAGTGGTGGAGAAGTAGGTTATATGAATATGATGGGATCCACTTTTCAAGGGCTTGGAGCAAGTAGCGTATTAGTTAAGAAAGTTGCTAAAATGAAAAACATAAGTGAAAAAGATATAAATGGAAAATATATTTTTGACAAGGCTAAGGGAGGAGATAATGACTGTATAAAAGCCATTGATGAATTAGTAGAAGTATTAGGACAGGGAATAGCAAATATTTGTTATATTATTAATCCAGAAGTTGTTGTTCTTGGTGGTGGTATAATGGCACAGAAAGAATATTTATATGATAAAATAAGAAGTAGTATGGACAAACACTTAATACCTTTTATAGGAGGTAAAACAAAATTAGAATTTGCAGTAAATGAAAATAGAGCAGGTATGCTAGGGGCATATTTTAACTTTATAAATATGCAGAAAAAAAGATAGTAAACAGTATTTCCAAGGAAAAGAGGGAGAGTATTAATGAAGGAATATCAAAAGAGTATAGTACCACATATAGAATCTTTGTATGATAATTTTACACCTTCAGAAAAAACTATTGCGGATTTCTTCATTCATAATACGGAAGAAATTGATATATCATCAAAAAATTTATCTAAAACATTGTTTGTTTCAGAGGCATCTATATCCAGGTTTGCTAAAAAATGCGGGTTTGATGGTTATAGACAATTTGCTTATGTATACAAACAAAGTTTTGAAAAAAGTACTCCTAATATAACAGCCAGTTATACAAAACAAGTTTTAGATACTTATCAAGAACTTTTAAATAAAAGTTATACATTAATAGATGAAAAACAAATGCAAAGAGTTGTAGAACTTATATCAAATAAAAAGAGAATATATATTTATGGAAGAGGAAGTTCTGGTCTTGTAGCTCAGGAAATGAAGTTAAGACTTATGAGATTAGGTGTTAATGTGGAAGCCATATTAGATAGTCATATAATGAAAATGAATTCCGTTTTAATGGATGATGAATGCTTGGTAATTGGAATAAGTGTTAGTGGTAATACAAAAGAAGTAATTAAATCATTAAAAGAAGCTTCAAATAGAGGATCAAGTATAGTTTTAATAACATCAAAACAAGATGAAGAAATGAAAACTTATTGTGATGAAATTTTATTTATTGCTGTTAAAGAACATTTAGAAAATGGGAAAGCTATTTCACCACAGTTCCCTGTTTTAGTTATAGTTGATATATTCTATTCTCATTTCCTTCAAAGCGATAGGCTTAGAAAAGAAGAATTACACAGTAACACAATTAATGCTCTTTACAATGAATAACTATAAAAAAATCAGTAGCTATATTGCTACTGATTTTTTTATTAAAAAGTTTATTTTACTTTTGCGTATTCTTTAATTAATTCATAGTCATTTTCATTTAAACGGCTAGCAGCTTCTTTATCAAGAATTATAATTACATCTTTGTGCAATTGTAATATAGATGAAGGTACTTCTGGTGTTATTTTTCCATGAACTGTGTTATAAATTGCATCAGCTTTATTTTGACCACTTGCTAAAAGTAATATTTTTTTACTTTTGAATATTGAACCTGTTCCCATAGTTATTGCTTTTGTTGGAACTTCGTCTAAGCTATTGAAAAATCTCGCATTAGCTTGTCTTGTAGACTCATCTAAAGTAACTATGTGAGTTCCCTTCTTAAAGTTTATAGTAGGTTCGTTGAATCCTATATGGGCATTATTTCCTATACCAAGAACTTGTATATCAATGCCTCCGTTATTGTCAATTAACTGGTCATATGAAACACATTCAGCTTCTATGTCATCAGACATACCATTAGGTATATATATGTTTTCTCTACTTATATTTATATGATTAAATAAGTTTTCGTCCATAAAATAATGATAGCTTTGATCATTATCTATAGGAAGTTTATAATATTCATCCAAGTTAAAAGTTTTAATTTTTGAGAAGTCGATTAATCCTTCTTCATACATCTTTATTAAGTTTTTATACATTCCTATAGGAGTACCTCCAGTAGCAAGCCCAAGAACTGATTTTGGTTCTAAAATCATTTGACTTCCTACTATTTGTGCTGCTTTTTTGCTTAATGATTCGTAGTTTTCACAAACTATTATTCTCATAATGTATCCCTCCAAAATTTTATAATATATTGAGTAATTTATTAATATAGTTACTTATTTAAATTGTTAAAAATAATTTCTCCATGAGAAATAGTCATGTAGCAATTTAATTCTTCGTCAAATAATGCTATATCAGCATCTTTATTTATGTCTAAGCTTCCCTTTGTCTTATGCATATTTATTGATTTAGCAGGGTTTAGTGAAGCTAGATTTATTGCATCGTTTATTGATAAGTTTGTGCTTTTTTTATAATTATAGACTGCTTTATTTAATCTTAAAACACTGCCTGCTAGGGTACCAGAAGTAAGTCTTGCTGCACTATCTTTTACAAAAACATCCTGACCACCTAAATCATATTTTCCATCTGCCATACAACCAGCTCTCATACAATCAGTTATCAATATTACCTTATCCTTACCTTTGTTATTCAATATGAATTGGAATAGCTCTGGATTTACGTGAATATTATCGCAAATTATTTCGCAAAAAACATCACTAGTAAGAGCAGCTCCGACTACACCAGGTTCTCTATGATTTAAAGGTGTCATAGCATTAAACAAATGAGTTATATTTGATGCGCCTAATTTTATTGCAAGCTTAGCTTCTTCATAAGTTGCATTAGTATGAGCTATGGATAATGTTATATCAGTTTTATTTTTTACTTCTTTTGTGAAAATTAAACTATCATCAACTTCAGGAGCATAAGATATTATTTTAATTACATCTACATAATCTTCTATAAAAGGAAAGTTAGGAACTTGAATAAACTTATCACTTTGAGCGCCTTTGTATTTACTATTTATAAAAGGACCTTCTAAATGAGCACCTAGAATTTGAGCCCCATCATATTTTATATTCATGGCCTCTCTTACAACATCAAGAGCGCCATATATATCTTCTTTTGACATTGACATTGTAGTTGGTAAAAAAGAAGTAACACCATTTTCCTTGATTCCATTACCTATAGTTTTTATGGATTGTAAAGATTTATCCATTACATCGCAATTACAACTACCATGAACATGTATATCAACTAAACCAGGAGAGACGTAAAGACCTTTAGCATCAATTATCTCTACGTTTTCTTCTACCTGGTCACAAAATCCTATTATTTTATCATTAAATAAAAGAATTTTATCTTCAATTACTTTATTTTCGGTAACTATTTTACCATTAATAATAGCCTTCATAATTTCCTCCTAAATTGTTAATCTTCGTTAAGTATTATTTCATACTGATGTTTATCTGTAATAAATAAAGAGCTGGTATACTCTAAAACATCTTCCTTGTCAGTAAATACAACTCTATCAATTTTTAAGGCTAAAGAGCTTAAGTCTACATTGAATAATTTTGACTGAGTTTTATCTAATGCAATAGGGTTAATAACTTGTTTAGCCCTTTGAGTTTTGTGCATATATTTTTCTCTATATAATTTATATAAAGAATTCTTATTTATAAGATCCTCATTTAAATTTGGACACATATATTCAGGAATATATATTTTTTCTAGTATTGTAGGATCATCATCAACAAATCGGACTCTTTCTATGTGAAAAACAAGGAAAGAATCATCTTTTATATTCAAGTACTCCTTAACCAAATCATTAGGTTTCTCTAATTTGAATTTTAATATTTCATTTTTTACTTTTAGTTTTTTTTCATTTGCTATTTCTGTAAAGCCTTGCATTTTTTCATAGGTAAGTTTTTGTTTTTTATATGAAACAAAAGTACCTTTTCCTTGTCGTCTTTCTAAGACTCCTTCATTGACTAAGTTAATAATAGCTTTATTAACTGTCATCCTGCTTACATTTTGGATCTTGCAAATATCTCTTTCTGACATTAAATAATGTCCTTCTTGTAATTCATTGTTATTAATCATATCTTTTATTATTTCTATAAGTTGAATATAAAGAGGTATTTGTGAATTTTTATCTACTAATTTCATTCCTTTTCTCCTCTATGGTATATACCTATTGGTATATACCAATTTTATAGTTTAATTATAGATAATATACTTATAAAAAGCAAGTTTATAAAAAATATATATAAATAAAATAATTTATATAAAGATAGAAAATATTTTAGCAAATTATAGTTAATAATAAGTATTATTAACTATGAAAGGATGAAAAAATGAAGAACTCATATTGGATTTTATCATCAGAAGAAAATAAAAATTATGAAAGTTTAAACAGTGATATAAACGCAGACTATTTAATAGTAGGTGGTGGTATAGCTGGACTTACTACAGCTTATTTATTAGCTAAAGAAAATAAAAAAGTTACCATTGTAGAAGCTAATGAAATTGGATTTGGAACATCAGGACGAAATACGGGAAAAGTAACCAGCCAGCATGGGCTTATATATTCTACAATAGAAAAAGAGTACTCTAGTGAAAAAGCTAGACTTTATTATGATGCAAATGAGGAAGGATTAAAACTTATTGAAAACATAATAAAAGAAAATAATATAAATTGTAATTTTAAAATAGTTCCAAGTTTTGTTTATACACAAGAAGAAAGGTATATTAAAGATATAAAGAAAGAATATGAAATTTGTAAAGAATTAAACATACCTTGTGAGTATATGAATTATATAGAAGGAATTCCACTGAGTATTAAAGGAGCTTTATGTTTTAAAAATCAAGGTCAATTTAACCCTAAAAAATATGTGGATGCCTTAGGAGAAATAATTCATAAGATGGGTGTGAAAATTTACGAAAATACCCCTGTAGTTGGTGTAGATATTGATGAAGAATGTTTAGTAAAATGTGGAAATAACAATGTTATTAGAGCAAAAAATTTAATAATAGCATCATGCAATGCATGGTATGATGGCCTAAGATTTTTCTTTGCAAAGGAGGAAGCATCGAGATCTTATTTATTATGCGGAGAATTAAAAGATGAAATATCAGAAGGAAATTATATTAGTGTAGAAATGCCAACTAGAACATTTAGAACTTGCAAAGATGATAATGGAAGAGAGCTTTTGATAGCTGGAGGACAAGATCATAAAACAGGAAAATGTGATAACGAGTGTGATAACTTTAAAGCCATAGAAGCCTTTGCCAAGGAAAATTTTCATTTGAAACAGATTATTGCTGATTGGTCTACCCAAGATTATGTTTCCGTAGATAATATACCGTATATTGGAAGGATAAATAATGAAAAAAGTAATGTGTATATTATAACTGGAAATAGCAAATGGGGACTTAGTAATAGTAGTGTGGGTGCTATTTTGATTAAAGATTTAATAACTAAAAACAAGTCTAAATATGAAGATTTATATAATCCAAGTAGGCTAAAAAGCTATTTAAATGTTAAGTTTTTAGAAAATAATATGGAAGTTGCGATTGACTATATAAAAGGAAAATTTATATCAGGAAGTAGTGAACTGCCTAATAAAAATGAAGGAAAAAGGGTAAGTATAAATGGAAAGAGGTATGGAGCATATAGAGACAAGGACAACCATTTATATATAGTAGATATTACTTGTACTCATTTAGGTTGCGAACTTCGTTTTAACAGTGGTGAAAAAACTTGGGATTGTCCTTGTCATGGAAGTAGATTTTCTTATAAAGGCGAGGTTATAAATGGACCAGCATTAAAACCTCTAAAGGCTTATAATGAAGGCAAAAATAAAGTTGATCCTGAAATATTATAATTTGTAGGGACTAATAGTATGAAAAAAATAAACATATTAAAATTGTTAAATATGTTACTCTACCTGTTTTATGGTCTATCTGTAGTTTATTTAATATTTATTAAAAAATATAATTACGCAACTATTTGTGCAGGGTGTATTATATTAACTTATATACTTAGATTGGGTAATAAAAAATTTGATTATCTATTTAATGATATGCTAATAATAATGCTTGATTTATTTATACTATTTTCTCTTGTTCTTGGAACCTCTTATGGATTATACAAAATAAATCATTATGATGACTTACTACATATATGGTCTGGGGCAATTGGAAGTGTTATTGCATATACAGTTATCAATGTATGTACAAAAAAAGAAGACAGAAAAAATATAAAAAAGATTTTTTTCTTCATATTTATTTTTATGTTTAGTTTGGGGATATCAAATTTATGGGAAATTTTAGAGTTTACTTTAGATTTATTATTTAAAATAAATTGCCAAGCTGGTGGTCTAAATGACACAATGATAGATATGGTAGATGGTTTAATTGGGACATTGATAATTACTCCTTTATTATTGCAAAGATTATAAAATATTATAAAATTCATAAAAATTTCATATTACTTTCCATTTCTATTCACACAAAAAATATTATATGTTGTAATATATAAATAAGAAATAAATTTAGGAGGATCCAAATGTCTCAAGATAAACCAAATAAAGAAAATGAAATCATTGATAATGTAGAAACTACAGAAGAGACTGTAGATCATTCACATAAAGAAAATAGTGAAGAAAATAAAAGTAAACTAAAAAAGTACATAGGAGGTAAAAAAGGTAAGGCAATTCTAACCATATTATTTGTAGCAATTATAGGAATGGGAGCGGGTTTTTATGTAGGAATGGATATGGGAAGAACCTTACCAGCTACTCATAAATCTTATAATAAATCACAAGTGTTGGCAACTGTTGGAGATGTTAAAATAACAGGAGAAGATTTTGCGAAAAGGATGGAGCCATACTTCTATTACCAAGGATTAAAGAAGTTATCAAATGAAGAAATTGAATCTCAAGAAGCAAGTACAATAAATTATATGACAAACTTAGAAGCATTATATAAAGCTGGAACAGAAGCTAAGATTACGGTAACTGATGATGAGGTAAATAGTAACTATTCTAAAACAATGTCATCAATAGAATCATCATTTAATTTAACTGAGGATGCATATTTAAGCAAGTTTAATCTTACTAAAGACTATATGAAAGAAAGTCTGAAAAAAGAAATGATAGCAACAACCTATTTACAAAATAATTCTAAGGTAAGTGAAAAAGAAGCTAAGAATTATTTTAACAATAATAAAAAAGATTTCTTTCAAACAAGAGCATCTCATATCTTAATTAGTAATTATGATGAAAACGGAAAAGAATTGAGTGATGATAAAAAGAAGGAAAACAAAGAATTAGCGGAAAAACTACTTAAAAGAGCACTAAAAGGAGAAAACTTTGATGATTTAGCACTTGAATACTCTAATGACTCTTACAATGCTAGTAAGGGTGGTGATTTAGGATATTTTAGTAAAGGAAAAATGGATGAAAACTTTGAAGAAGCAGCATTTTCTTTAAAAACAAATGAAATTTATCCTAAGGTAGTGGAAACTAATTATGGATATCATATTATTAAAAAGACTGGTGAAAAATATAGTGATTTTGATGATGTAAAAGAATCTTTAATAGAGACTTTAAGTAATGATAAGCAAAGTACACTATTAGAAGATGCTTTAGAAAAATATAATGTTAAAGTAAATATGTAATATTGAAGTTTTGACTTAGTATTATCAAGTATAAACATGATAATTAAAGGCTCCTTTTTATGAAGGAGCCTTTGTTGATAAAAATTAATAATTTTGGTATCATTAGTTGTGTATTATAAAGAGAGGGGTTTTTATATGATAATAAGAAAATCACAAATTAGAACAGATGAATCTAATTTAAAAGATGGTAAAGGGTTAGTTAAAAGAGAATTTATTGTTGAAGGTGACGACTTAAGGGGAAAGGCAAAATTATTTTCAAAAATAACAATACCAGCAGGAAATTCTATAGGAATGCATGACCACGTAGATGACTTTGAAATTTATTACATAACAAAGGGTAAAGGAAAAGTTTTAGACAATGATGAGTTTGTGGAAGTAAATGAAGGTGATGTAATATACACTGCTGATGGAAACAAACACTGTATAGAAAATATAGGTAATGAAGATTTAGAATTTATAGCTGTTGTAATAAATGAGTAATAAAAAATCTCTAGGATATTCCTAGAGTTTTTTATTCTAAATAAAAAATTCACCAATCCTATAATATAGTAAAATTTTATTATCATATATTAAACATTTTTAAAGTTTAAATATACATTTTTGAAAAAAATGTTATAATAGTAAATAGTGTTATTTTAATATAATATGGAGGATTTAAATGAGCAATACGAAATCACAAATAAAAGATATAATAATGGATTTCTCAAATGAAAACTTAAATAGAGATTTTACACAAAAGAGTACGGAAATCCTAGACATACTAGAAGATGCAAATGGAGAAATATTAGAGACTTCAAGAACTGATATATGGGCTGCTTCTATATTAAACATAGTGTTAGATATGAACGGAGTATTTAGCAAAAAACATTCAATGTACATGACAAAGAAAGATTTCTCTCAAAAAATAGGAGTATCAGCAGGAACGATTAAAAATAAAGCTGAAACTATTAAAGAAATTTTAAACTTACAAGAAAATGATGTAAGAGTAATAATATCTTCTACAAATGATACGACTGAAAATGTAGAAAAAATAGTAGCAAAAAAAGAAGCTGCTGTAACAACTGAATCACCAGTTGAAGAAGTAAAAGACGAAAAACAAAAAATGTATCAACATTTTATGCAGTTAGCTCATGAATCTAATGAGTTCAAAGAAAAAGTTGAAAACTTCGAAAATGCTATAAAAGTTGCAGTAGAAATGATTGAAAATAATGGTGAAGTTGTATACTGGGAAGATGAAATAACAAAACCGTATATGATAGCTTTACAAGACTTAGGAAATTTATTTAATAATAATAAAGACTATGATTCGGCTAAGAGAGTATATGAATTATTATTAAATTTAAACCCACAAGACCATCAAGGTATAAGATACAAACTAATAAATATACTTATAGAAAAAAATGATAGAAAAGAAATAAATGATTTATTTGCAAGATATAAAGATGATAAAACTGCAATATGGTTATACAGTAAAACTTTATACTATTATAAAAATAACAATATGTTTATGGCTAAAGATGCATTGAAAGATGCAGTAAATACAAATAAATATATAGCATTAAAGTTAATAAAATGGACTGCTTTTATGCAAATGTCAGGAGTATATATAAATCCTGCGTTATTTAACGAAGCAAACTTCTATTGTGAAGAGTCAATAAACTTATGGAAAAAATCTAAAGGGTCTATAGATTGGTTATTAAAAAATGTATTAAAAAAATAAGGCTGTGTTTATACAGCCTTATTTTTTTACACGGATATGTAGCAAATTTTATATATCAAGTTTTAAATCTCCAGGTTTTATTAAATTTTTACTTCTCATAAACTTGGCGATAATAAGAGTTATGATAGCTGGTAAAATAAAATGAAGAAGTAAAATTCCTATCCACATCAGAGAACCACCTTTTCCTGCAGCTTCCATAGCCTTAACAGTACCAAACTGACCAACTAAGCCACAAGTACCCATACCAGAACCTATTGGAATATTCTCCATTTTAAATACTGTAGTAGATAAAGGACCTATAATAGCTGATGCTAATGTTGGAGGTATCCAAATTTTCCAGTTCTTTATTATATTTGACATTTGTAACATGGAAGTTCCTATTCCTTGAGCAAATAAGCCACCCATTCCATTTTCTTTATAGCTCATTACTGCAAAACCAACCATTTGGCAGCAACAACCAACTGTTGCAGCTCCACCAGCTAGTCCACTAAGTTCTAACATTATACAAATGGCAGCACTGCTTATTGGCAAGGTTAGTGCTATTCCAACTAATACAGCAACTAAAGCCCCCATAAATACAGGTTGCATTTCTGTTGCTTTCATAATTAAATTTCCAAATGTAGTCATAAATGCAGATACGGCAGGACCAGTAAACTGTGCAACTAAAACTCCAGTTATAATAGTAACTGCTGGAGTTATAAGTATATCAATTTTTGTTTCCTTAGAAACAATTTTACCAAACTCAACTGCAAATATAGTGGCTACAAAAGCGCCTACAGGACCTCCTAACTCATTTCCGCAAGCTCCAACTAAGGCGCAAGAAAACATAACTAAAGGAGGTGCTTGAAGTCCATAGGCAATAGCAACAGCAATTGCAGGTCCTGTAACTTGTTTAGCTAGTGGATTTATTACATCTGTAAATAAACTTATTCCAAACTTATCTCCTAAAGTATTAAAAATAGTACCGATTAATAATGAAGCAAAAAGTCCAAGTGCCATATAGCTTAAGGCATCAATTAAATATCTTTGTACAGATATTTCTATATTTTTATCTTTAGCGAATTGTTTTAGGCTTCGCCTTTTTCTATCTTTCCCCATTATAAAACTCCTTTCAACAATAATCATCTTTACAAATATTATAATTAGTTTTATTTTTATATACAAATATTATTAATAATTTAACATAAAAATATTTAGTTTTAAAAATCATAATAATGATAATAATTGAACTATAGAAGAAAAAGAAGATAATTGTTATAATTTATAATAAATTAAAAATGAAAGATAATGAGATTTAATAAGATAATTTGAATTATTTTGAAATAATATTTATTATAAATATTACAAGGATTTATATCTATTATAAATAATTATAATAGTAAACAAAAATTTTACATTAGTATATATTAGTATGATTAAATAACATTAATTTTAAGGAGGTTGGAGATGAAAAAAGTTGATAAAGACAAAAAAATTATATTCATAGTTGTACTTCTTCCTCTACTATTTTTTGTTCAATATTATATTTTTAAGTCTGGAGCTATACCTCCTATGATTAAAGGTGTAAATATTAAGATAATAGAAGGAGAGTATATACAAGATATAGATAAATATGTGGTTAAACTTGGTGACGACGTAGTATTATCAGCAGGAGATTATATTAAAATTCCTGGATATGCAAAAGATCCAGATATAAAATTTACTATTTTAGACAATACAAAAACAATAAAACTTAAAGATAATAGTAATAAAGAAAAAAATACAGTTATATTAAATGCCCTAAAAACTGGTTATACTTCAGTAGCAATTATGCAAAACTCTCGAGTATTGCAAAAGGTAACTATTAGAGTAGTAGATCCATCTATAGAGGATTTAAATGTATCTGTAGATGGTACATTAAAGTATGTTGGTGATGAAGCAGAGATTAGTAGTTCTGTGGAAGTAGATTATAAAGAATTTAATAACTCATATAGTGTAACTTATGAAAGCTCCAATAAAAATGTATTACAAGTGATTAATAATAAGATTAAAGCTGTTGGAGTAGGAAAAGCAACCATATATGCAAAATCAAAGGATAAGGTGGAAGCAATAAGATATAATATTGTAGCTAGAGTTAAAGGAATTGAAATAGATAGTAGTTTTGATATAACAGTAGGAGAAGCAATAAAATTAAAACCTAGAGTAATAACAGAACCTAAAAATTTAACTCCACCAAGAATTTCGTATAAATTTTCTCAATCTAAGCTACCTGTGGAAAGGGTAGTAACTTTTGAAGATGATGGAACTATAGTTGGTATAAGACAAGGTAGTGAAAAAATAACTGTAAGTTGCGGGGAAGGAGAAAATAAGAGAATTGAAGTAGTAACAATAAATGTAAAAGAAGGAACTTTAGAAAATAGTATGATAAGAAACTTATTTTCTAAGTATATTATTGAAGATAATAAGCTTAAAATTGCTTTAAGTTGGGATATTCTAAATGGTGCTACAAATTATGATATTTATGTTAAAGATGATATAAAAGGTGGTTCAGAATTTGAATTATATAGATCTATAACTCAAGAATCTTTTTTAAAAAATCCAAATATCATAATAAGTATAGATTTAGATGAAGATATTAATGAGATAGCATATGAAATTTATGTAGTTGGAAGAAATGAAGAAGGAACATCTAAGCCAAGTAATATTGAGAGTATAAAAGATACTATTATAAAAGATGAAGAAGATGAGGAAGAAAGTGATAATGAAGAAGGAGAAGTGCCTAAGAGTCAAACTTAATTTATTCATAATATATAGATATTCTAATATATATTAATAAAAAGAATAATTTAGGAGAGAGTTATATTGGAAAGAAGAGCTAAGAGAATTAATGAAATATCTAAAAATCTTGCAGAAGAAGCATATAAGGCTTATGCTGGTAAAAGAGATTATAAAAGAGCTTTAGAGATATATTGCTTATTAGCTGAGTCAAAATGTGTTCCAAAAGAAATCTCAAATTTTTCTAAAAATATGATGGGTAGGTTAAGTAAAAAAATTGAAGATACCCATAAGTAAAAGATTTTAAGTCCCATTTTATATGGGACTTTTTTCATGAGTTAAAACCTTCAACCATCATAAATGTCCAGAATAACTAATATAATTAATATAGAATTTTATTTGCTTATAACGGAGGTGATTAATATAGATTATGAAGTAGTTGTTAAATATAATGGTGATATATTAAAACTAGAAGATGAACTAGGAGTAGATGTTGAAATATTAAGTCCTACTTATGCAATAATAATAGCTGATAATCCTAATAAATTTGATGAGTTATTAAATTATAGTGAGATCGAGTATGTGGAGAAACCATTTATATTAGAAACACAAGATGCACAAAGTTTTTCTAGTACAGGTATAATAAGTTTTAAAAATAGAACAGGACTATCTGGAAATGGTACAATTTTAGGTATTATTGACTCTGGCATTGATTATACTCTTCCTATTTTTAGGGATGCTAGTGGAAAGTCAAAAATATTATATTTATGGGATCAATCTATTAAAGGAACACCGCCAGAGGGATTTAAATCAGGCTCTTTATATACTAATGAAGATATAAATCAAGCTATTAATGGGGAAAAAAATATTCCCATATCAATAACAGCAACTCATGGGACTCATGTATCAGGAATAGCTGCAAGTATTGCAAATGATGCGGATATAATTTTTGTTAGGGTTGGAAATAGACAGACAGACTATTATTCTAAAAGTACAGAATTTATGAGAGCAATTAAATTTATTTTAGACAAATCACTTGAATTAACGAGGCCGGTAGCAATAAATATTAGTTATGGTAGTAATGAAGGATCACATAGAGGTTTATCATTGTTTGAACAATATATTGATGATCAATGTTTATTTTGGAAAAACAATATAGTAGTTGCAGCAGGTAACAATGCCAATAAAGGAGGGCATAAAAGAATTCAACTTACAGAAAATTTAGATCAAGATGTAGAAATTGTTATTGGTGAAAATGAAATGATTATTAATATAAATATTTGGCCTAACTTTATGGATGAGTTCTCAATAACAGTAACAAATCCATCAAATCAATCATCTCAGGCTTTATCAATGGATAATCCTAATTTAAATAACACATTGGGGAATACAATAGTTACAGGAGTTTTCTATCCAATTGAACCATATTCTCTTGCCAGAAGAGTTACCATAAGATTATCTGCTATGTCGCTTGAACAAGGTATAAATTCGGGAATATGGAGACTGAGATTTAAGCCAATAAAAATAGTAAATGGACAGATCGATTTATATTTGCCAACATCAGAAGGTATAAGTCCAAATACAAGATTTCTTTCACCTAGTAATATATTGACAGTGACAGTTCCAGGAACAGCAACTAGGGTTATAACAGTAGGAAGTTTTGACTCAAGAACAGATACAGTATCAGTTTTTTCGGGAAGAGGAGATGTAAGTTTAGGAATTTATAAACCAGATATATTGGCTCCTGGTGAAAATATTTTATCATTTTTACCAGGGGGAACAACAGGAGCTCTTACAGGAACAAGTATGGCAACACCACATGTAACAGGAGTGTGTGCCTTGTTAATGGAGTGGGGGATAGTTAAAAGAAATGATTTGTTTTTGTACTCTCAACGATCCAAAGCTCTTTTACTAGATAGTGCAAGAAGAATAGAAGGACAGTATTACCCATCAAATGAACTAGGTTATGGATTTTTAGACATGAGAAATATTATATTAAGATCTTATGGAAGTAATGAAATAGATGGTTTATTTAGAACTAGTAAGTATATTAATGATATTAATATTAGAAAGAATAATACTACCGAAAATGTTTTTGTTATCATAAGAGAAGGATTTTTAGAGGAATTAAAAGGTATAGGATTAGAAAATGATTTCACAAGACTATCGGAAAATACAGGTATTTTAAATACTAAAAACAGTAGCGAAGACGTCTTATTAGAATTATTTGGATCAGATGTTACTGTTAGGCCAACAAATTTAGTAAGTATGGAGCCATTAGGTAAACCATATCCGGGAGAAACTGGAGGAATAAATGCAAATGAAGAAATAGGTGTTAATTTTATAAAAAATAATCCTAATATGGATGTAACAGGAAAAGGCGTACTTATTTGTATAGCAGATTCTGGTATAGACTATTTACATGAGGATTTTATCTATGAAGATGGAACTAGTAAAATAGCTTATTTATGGGATCAGACAAAAGAAGGTAACCATCCTAAGGGATTTTATATAGGAACAGAATATACAAAAGAAGATATTAATAAAGCTATAGCTGCAAATGATGATACTTTAACAGAAGATGAAACAGGTAGTGGAACATTGATTAGCGGAATATGTGCAGGTCTTGGCAGAGTAAAAAAAGAATATGAAGGTGTGGCACCACAGGCAGAGCTAGTAATAGTAAAATTAAAAATAGAAGAAGGTTATACTAATAATGCTTATTTTTATATAGCAAGACAATATGCAATATCTAAATCAAAAGAGCTTAAAAAACCTATAATAATGACTGATTCTGTAGGTAATATTTTACAGGCTGGATATATAAGTGGATTTGCAGAAACTGAGCTAAATTTATTAAAAGGATACTGTGAAGTAGGAGCAGTTGGAAATGAAGCTAATACTCAAACTCATACTACTGGAAGTATTAATAACGCGGGAGAAAGTAAGGATGTGGAATTTGAAGTAACAAAGACTGAACCTTTTTTGCAAGTTTATATATGGGTAGATAGACCAGATGAAATAAATGTAAAAATTATATCTCCAACTGGAGAAGAAAGTAAGGATATTTCTGTAGGGTATTATATATCAGTAGATGGAGAGTTTAATTTTGAAAATACTAAATATATAATAAGTTATGTATATCCAACTATTTTCTCTGGTCAACAATTAGTTCAAATTATTTTTTATAATATAACAAGAGGTACATGGAAAATAAGATTGACAGGGGCATTTATAATAAGTGGCAAATATAATATTTATATGGAAAATAAGGTTTTTTTAAATGAGGGGACAAATTTTTCTAATCCAGATCCATTTTATACAGTTAATTTTCCAGCTATACAGGACTATCTTGTATCAGTAGGAGCTTACGACTTACAAAATAATAATATATGGCCACCATCATCTAGGGGTCCCAATATACTAAATGAATTGAACCCTAATATTATAGCTCCTGGAGTAAATATTATTGGACCATATCCAAATAATACTTATGGTAGATTGACAGGAACAGCAGCGTCAGCAGCATATGTAAGTGGTGCATGTTCCTTATTTTATCAATATACAATAGTAGATAATAAATATCCGAAACAAGGATTTATACCTAATGTTAAAGCATTTTTACAATTAGGAGCAAGAAGAAATGAAGGTACAGTATATCCAAATGATATAGCAGGGTATGGAGTACTAAATGTTAGAGGTACATTTGAACAATTTAGATAGGAGGTGAATGGAAAATTAGAATAAAGGAAAATTCATATATTATATTATATAAATTACCAATAGAAGAAGTTAAAAATAGTTTACAGGATAATGGTATATATAATTTTATACCTTTAAATAATCAATCTGGAGTTATTTACACACCTGAAGATTATGATGCGAAAAAACTTGATAATATAGATGTGATAGATTGGTGGGAAGAATCTGTACCCATGAGTACACTTATTGATATTACAGATAATTTGAAAGAAGGAATAGATATTTTAACTGCTTCTGGTATAAGTACTTTTAATATTCCGTATGTAAATTTAACAGGAGAGGGTATTTTAGTTGCCATAATAGATTCTGGAATAGACTACTTACACCCAGACTTTATAAAAGAAGATGGAACCAGTAAAATAGTATCCATATGGAATCAAGAAAGTGATAAGTCAAAACCACCGAGTGTTATGACTTTTGGCTCAGAATACTCAAATGAAGAAATAAACCAGGCAATAAAAAATAGCAATGGAGATTTATGTACAGATGAAATTGGTACGGGGACTATTGCGGCAGGAATTGTTGCTTCTGGAGGAAAAATAAAAGAATCTTATAAAGGAATTGCTCCAAATGCGGAGTTAATAGTAGTTAAATTAAGGGAATATAAAGACACCTATAGTAAAGAAAGAATAAATTATGAGAGTTCAGATTTTTTTGCAGCCATTTCTTATGTAATTTCTGTATCGAAAAAATTAAATAAGCCTTTAATAATTAACTTTTCCATTGGTGCGACATCAACATCATTATATAATTTATCAATTCTTAATACTTTTACAGAGTTATCTCAATCAGGAATAGTAATTGTAAGTGGTGCAGGAAATGAAGGAAATACAGATATACATTATTCTGGAAAATTTAGTAAAGGTACATCATTTAATAAAAACGATTATCAAGATGTGATATTACAAGAAGGAGATGGTACAAATATTGATATTACTATAAATTTTCTTGGACCAGATAAAATTAAAGTAGCTATAATATCACCATCTGGTGAAATTAGTCAGTTATCTGAATATGTTCCTGATAATTATAAAATTAATGGTAGTTTCAATTTAGAAAATACAGATTATTCTATAGAATATATTTTACCTTGGTTGCTATCAGGTGGTACTGTTATAAAAATTAAATTAAGAGATATTAAACCAGGTATTTGGACTATTAGAATTATTCCAGAGTATATTATAAATGGTAATTATAATTTATATATACCAAATAGAAATATCATATCTCCAACAACAAGATTTTTAGATGGGGATTCGTCTTATACTATTACTAGATTTGGTCTTTTGAAATATGCAATAACGGTAGGAGTTTATAATGAAAAAACAAATTCTATGTGGCTTGGGTCATCTAAAGGACCTCACGGTGAAAGACAAATAAAACCTGATATTGTAGCTTCTGGTGTAGATGTTATTTCTACTTTTCTTAATAACACCTATAACACAGGAACAGGGAGTGGAATAAGTTCTTCTATAGTTTGTGGAATTTTAGCATTAATAATGGAGTATATTTTAAAACAAACTCATTTACCAAGATATTCTCTTTACAATGAGCCGCTAAAAACATATTTAATGATTGGGGCGACCCAAAATAGTCTGTATATTTACCCAAACATATCGCAAGGTTATGGTCTATTAAATTATCAAAATACATTAATAAAAATTGCTAAAAATATTGATTAAATTTGTTATAAAAATAAAATTAAATATGAATTATTATAGAAATTTAGTGAAAAATAATAAAAAGGTGATAAAGGAGGACAAATAATAATTATTATTTATAAGGAGGCATAACTTGAATACAAAAAAAGACAATGTAAATCATGGAGTTAGCAGACAACTTAGTGGAAAAGACAATGACAGATTATACTCAACTACTCCAGTGAATAATGCTTATACAGCAGCGATACTAGATAAAAATGAGGAGTATCCAGATAGTAAGGTTTCCATCCCTTCTTTAGAAAGTGTAATAGAAGCAAAAGATTGGGTAGATAATGGAAGTAGAACTTAAAATACTAAATTAAAATAGGGAGTTCAGCTCCCTATTTTAATTTACTAAAATTAAGCATTAGTGTAAATGTAACTTTATATATAAAATATAATAAATAATATTTAAAAAATACATATTGACATTACCTATTAATTGATATATTATTTAAATTACTAAAATTAATAAACTAAAATAAATGCTATGAAGGGAAGAGTAGTTATATTTTGAAGTTGAAGCGAGCTGGTTATGGTGGGAGTCCAGTACAGATTATATAGTGAAAAACATCCTCGAGCTACTAAGAGAAATCTTTTAAGAGAGTAGATTTAGTCGGAACCAAACCGTTATCATATTGGTGATGTATAATAGTACATTAATAGAGTTGAACTTGATTAAAGTTAAATTAGGTGGTACCGCGGAAGTATAGTCTTTCGTCCTAAGTATTTAGGATGAAAGGCTTTTTTTATTTTAATTATTGTATTTAATTAAAACTGTATAAATCGGTAAAATTAAGGCAATAAAAATAAAAAATTAGCTTTTTAAACAATATTTTCTTATTTCAATTAATGTATAATATTAATAAAGAATATTTTTAAATAAAATAGATAAAATACTTAAGTAGGAGGTAAAATTATGCAAAAAAATTTTATAGAAATAAAAGATCTTTACAGAGATAAAGAACAATATATAGAAAAAGATGTAAAAATAGCTGGATGGATAAGAACATCTAGAATATCAAAAAACTTTGGATTTATAGAACTAAATGATGGTTCTTTCTTCAAAAATATGCAAGTTGTTTTAGATGATAAATTAGAAAACTTTAAAGAAATAGGAAAGTTACCAATAAGTTCTTCTGTATTAGTTGAAGGTAAATTAGTAGCTACAGAAGGAGCTAAACAACCTGTTGAAATACATGCAACGAAAATAGTACTAGAAGGGGAATCAGATAATTCATATCCTCTACAAAAGAAAAGACATACGGTAGAATACCTAAGAACAATTGCTCACTTAAGACCAAGAAGTAATATGTTCTCAGCTGTATTTAGAGTAAGAAGTGTGGCAGCTTATGCTGTACATAAATTCTTCCAAGAAAGAAACTTTGTATATTCTCACTCTCCAATAATAACAGGTAGTGACTGTGAAGGTGCAGGAGAAATGTTTAGAATAACAACTCTAGACTTAGATAATGTTCCTAAAACTGAAGAAGGAAAAATAGATTACTCTGAAGATTTCTTTGGAAAAGAAGCTAACTTAACAGTTTCAGGACAATTAAACGCAGAAATAATGGCACTTGCATTTAGAAATGTTTATACATTTGGACCAACTTTCAGAGCAGAAAACTCTTATACAGGGAGACATGCTTCAGAATTCTGGATGATAGAACCAGAAATAGCTTTTGCTGATTTAGAAGATAATATGGAACTTGCTGAAGATATGGTAAAATACATAATAAATTATGTATTAGAGCATTGTCCAGAAGAAATGGAATTCTTTAATGCATTTGTAGACAAAGGATTATTAGAAAGATTAAAAAATATAGTAAGCTCTGATTTCATAAGAATAACTTATACTAAAGCAGTAGAATTATTACTTGAATGTGGAGAAAAATTTGAATACCCAGTAGAGTGGGGAATAGATTTACAAACTGAGCATGAAAGATATATTACAGAACAAATATATAAAGCTCCAGTATTTGTAACTGACTATCCAAAAGATATAAAAGCATTCTACATGAGATTAAACGAAGATGGAAAAACAGTTAGAGCTATGGACTTATTAGTTCCAGGTGTTGGAGAAATCATCGGAGGATCTCAAAGAGAAGAAAGACACGATGTATTATTAGAAAGAATCGATGAATTCGAATTAAATAGAGAAGATTACTGGTGGTACTTAGAACTTAGAAAATTCGGTACTGCTACTCACTCAGGATTTGGTTTAGGATTTGAAAGAATGATAATGTACTTAACAGGTGTATCAAACATAAGAGACGTTATACCATTCCCTAGAACTCCTAAAAACTGCGAGTTCTAATTAAAATAATAAAATATAAGAACTTATTATAATTTAATTATAATAAGTTCTTTTTTTGTATATATATTAATATAGCCTTTTACAGGAGGTGATTAATATAAAAAAGATAAGTATTAATTTTGATGATGATTCAAATAAAACTATTTTCTTTCAAGTTTCACAAGAAGAAAGAAAAGTTGATATTCACATTTACACAGATTTTAATGAAGATTTTCAAGTATGTATTATAAACCCAAATAATAAAAGATCTAAATTTATTTCAAATGATATGCCAATTATAAAAAATAAAATAGATAATATTAAAATAAAGGGAGAGACATATATATTTAATGAAAATAGTTACCATAAGAAAATAAGAATTACATTAGTAGCAAATGATGAAAAAGAAAATATATGTGAAGGTAAATGGAAACTTTTATTTATACCTAAGGATAAAGTAAGAGGAACAATTAATGTTTATGTTAATTCTTCTAATTATTTTTATGATTTAAAAAAGCTTATGAAGTTAAATAGACAGTTGCCATCGTATTTTAATACTACGAATAACTATGTTATTTTATATAAACCAGGTTTTGAAGAAGGTTTAAAAGAAATAGCTCCTAATTACGATTTTTTAAAAATAAGTGATGACTTAGGTGTGCTATCTGCATATGTTAATCATCAAGATATAAATTCAGTAGAAACGTTAAGAAATGTATTATCTATTAATAGTATAGATAGAATTTTAAGCCTTGTAAGCCCAAACTCACTTTCAATTATTACACAAGGAACCACAAATGGTGTTAATGCAAATGAAGAAATAGGAGTAAATTTTTTTAAAAAAAATCCAAACTTATCTTTAAGTGGAAAAGGAGTACTAATTGGTTTAATTGATACAGGGATAGATTATTTACATCCAGATTTTATATACGATGATAACACGACAAAAATTGTATCATTATGGGATCAAAGTAAAGATGGTAAACCTCCACAAGGGTTTTACATTGGCAGTGAATATACTAAAGATGATATAAATAATGCAATACTAAATAATGACAATTCATTATCAATTGATGATGAGGGTAGTGGAACAATGTTAGCAGGAATATGCGCTGGAATGGGAAAAGTAAATGAAAATTATGTAGGTGTAGCTGAAGACGCAGAGTTAATAATAGTAAAAATGGGAAAATTTAATGGAAATTATAATAATGCAATGGTAACTGCAGGATTTGAGTATGTTAAGAAAAAAGCCAGAGAACTTCAAAGGCCAGTTGCAGTTAATTTTGGATTCGGAAATAATAGCCTTGCGGGAGTATCGGATAGAGATTTAAGTGATTTAACTTTTTATGAAAAAGGAGTTTCTTTAGTAAATGCAGCGGGCAATGAAGGAAATACAGATACTCATAATAGTGGAAGGTTATTATATAAAAATGATGTAAAAACCATAGAATTAGAAGTTAGTAATTTTGAAGAAAGTATTAATATTGATATATGGCTTAATAAACCAGATATAGCAAGAGTAGCTGTATTATCACCTAGTGGTGAATTAACTAGAGATGTAGATGTATCTATATATAGTACAATAGTTGGAATTTTGGACTTAGAAGCTACAATTTATTCAATCACATATATATTTCCTACTTTATTTTCTGGACAACAACAAGTTATAATTAAATTAACTAATGTACCAAAGGGTATCTGGAAAATAATATTAACTGGACAATATATAATAGATGGCGAATATAATGCTTATTTGCCAAATCGAGCGACATTGAAACCAGGTACAAAATTTACTAACTCAGACCCAAATAAAACTATAAATTATCCTGCTACATACAACGACAATATTACTGTAGGTGCCTATAATACTATTGACAATAGTATATGGCCATCATCATCTAGAGGCAACACTATAAGTAATATTCTTAAACCAGATATTGTAGCACCAGGAGTAAATATAATTGCCCCATATCCAGGAGGTGGATATGCAACTGTAACAGGAACTGCACCAGCGGCAGCTTATACATCAGGTTGTATAGCGTATTTATTGCAACACAATTTTGTAAATGAAAATTATCCTAGATTAGGATTCGTTCAAGAAGTAAGGACATATTTAAGAGCTGGGGCTACAAGACTTGATAATATATCATATCCTAATAATAATTTAGGCTATGGTTTTTTAAATATAAGAGGAGCATTTTACCAATTGAGGTAGGTGAAAAGTTATAGGAGTATAATTACAAATTTAATTACCTACCTAGATATTTTTATTGATTTAGATACTCACAATTTTATATTTATATAAGGTTTAGGAAATGAAGAAAGAAAACAGCTAGACCTAAGGAGTTATTAGTTATAAAATCATTGGATTTAATATGAATATCAAATATAAGAGACATTATAACACGCTAAAGAACTCCTAAAAACTTTGAATTCTAAATTAAAATAAAAAATATAAGGACCTATTATAATTTAATTATAATAAGTTCTTTTTTTGTATATATATTAATATAGCCTTATACAGGAGGTGATTAATATTAAAAATATAAGTATTAGTTTTGATGCTGATTCAAATAAAACTATTTCCTTTCAAGTTTCACAAGAAGAAAGGAAAGTTGATATTCACATTTATGCAGATTTTAATGAAGACTTTCAAGTATGTATTATAAACCCAAATAACAAAAGATCTAAATTTATTTCGAATTATATACCTATTGTAAAAAATAAAATAGATAATGTGAAAATAAAAGGAGAGACTTATATATTTAAGGAAAATAGTTACATTAAGAAAATAAAAATTACATTATCAGTAGATGATGAAAAAAAATATATATGTGAAGGTAAATGGAAACTTTTATTTGAATTTAAGGAAAAAATAAGAGGAATAATTAATTTGTATATTAATTACTCCAGTGAATTTTATGATTTTAAAAAATTTATGAAACTAAATAGACAATTGTCTATGAAATTAAAGAGACAATTGCCATCGTATTTTAATACTAAGGCTGACTTTGTTATTTTATATAAACCAGGTTTCGAAGAAGAGTTAAAAGAAATAGCTCCTAATTATGAGTTTTTAAAAATAAGTGATAGATTAGGAGTATTATTTGCATACGTTAATCATCAAGATATCAATTCAGTAGAGACGTTTAAAAAAGTACTATCTATTAGTAGTATAGATGTAACTCTAAATCTTGCAATATACAACTCCCTTTCCATTATTTCAAAGGGAACTACAAATGGTGTTAACGCAAATGAAGAAATAGGAGTGAATTTTTTTAAAAATAATCCAAACTTATCTTTAAATGGAAAAGGAGTATTAATTGGTTTAATTGACACAGGAATAGATTATTTACATCCAGATTTTATATATGATGACAATACAACAAAGATTGAATCATTATGGGATCAAAGTAAAGATGGAAAACCTCCGCAAGGATTCTATATCGGCAGCGAGTACACAAAAGAAGATATAAATAATGCAATACTAAATAATGACAAGTCATTATCAGTTGATGATGAGGGAAGTGGAACAATGTTGGCAGGAATATGTGCTGGAATGGGAAAAGTAAATAAAAATTATGTAGGTGTGGCTGAAGGTGCAGAGCTAATAATAGTAAAAATGGGAAAAGTTGACGGAAATTATAATAATGCAATGGTAACTGCAGGATTTGATTATATTAAGCAAAAAGCTAAAGAACTTCAAAAGCCAGTTGTAGTTACTTTTGGATTTGGAAGTAATAGCCTTGTGGGAGTATCACAAAGAGATTTAACAGATTTAACTTTTTATGAAAAAGGAGTTTCCTTAGTAAATGCAGCAGGAAATGAAGGAAATACTGATACTCATAATAGTGGAAGGTTATTATACAAAAATGATGTAAAATCTATAGAATTAGAAGTTAGTGATTTTGAAGAAAGTATTAATATTGAGATATGGCTTAACAAACCAGATATAGCAAGAGTAGCGTTATTATCACCTAGTGGTGAATTAACTAGAGATGTAGATGTATCTATTGTTAATACAATAGTTGGAATATTGGACTTAGAAGCTACAATTTATTCAATCACATATAGATTTCCTACATTATTTTCTGGCCAACAACAAGTTATAATTAAACTAACTAATGTACCAAAGGGTATTTGGAAAATAATATTAACAGGAACATATATCATAGATGGAGAATATAATGCATACTTATCAAACCGTGCATCTTTGAAACCAGGTACAAAATTTACTAACTCAGATCCAAATAAGACTATAAATTATCCTGCCACATATAATGATAATATTACTGTAGGTGCCTATAATACTATTGATAATAGTATATGGCCATCATCTTCTAGAGGTAATACTATAGATAATCAATTGAAGCCAGATATTGTAGCACCAGGAGTAAATATAATTGCATCATATCCAGGAGGTGGATATGCAACTGTTACAGGAACTGCACCAGCAGCAGCTTATACATCAGGTTGTATAGCGTATTTATTACAAAATAATTTTGTAAACGAAAATTATCCTAGACTAGCATATGTTCAAAAAATAAGAACATATTTAAGGGCTGGAGCTACAAGATTTGATAATATATCATATCCTAATAATAATTTAGGTTATGGTTTTTTAAATATAAAAGGTGCATTTTACCAGTTGAGGTAGGTGAAAAATACATGAGTAAATCTTATACTATTATATATTCCGGGAATATAGCTGATGGGCTAACTAGAAATAATATAACTAACTTTATGATATTAAATAATAGGCTGGCAGTAGTATATGAAGATGATCTATTTGACGAAAATATACTAGCTGCTATTCCACAAGTTTCTTATTATACAAGAGAAGAAGAAATGAGCTCACTTATAAATATAACTAATAGATTAGATATTGGAGAAACAGTACGAGAAGCTTCGGGAATAAATTACATTTATACAAATCCTTATATTACATCTAGCGGAAAAGGCATACTAATAGCAATAATAGATTCCGGTATAGAGTATCTTCATCCTGACTTTATAAATAATGATAGAACTAGCAAAATAGTATCTATATGGGATCAAAGTAGCAATAAAAAGCCACCTCCAAAGGGAGCAATATTTGGAAGTGAATTTACAAGAGAAGACATAAATAATGCGATTAAAGAAAATAATGATACTTTGACAAAAGATGATGTAGGTACAGGGACCATTGCAGCAGGAATATGTAGCGGAAGAGGAAATTTGAATTCTAATTATTCAGGGGTAGCAGTTAATAGTGAATTAGTAGTTGTAAAGCTTAGAGAATACGAGGATAGATTTAAATTAGGTATAAAAAATTATATTGATACTGATTTTTTAGCTGCAATAAACTATGTTTTAAATGTAGCACAAAAAGAAAACAAGAGTATAATTATAAATTTAACAGTAGGGTCTAAAACTTCATCAGGAAATTTGACTACTCACTTAGATACTTTTATTGATTTAAGTAGATCAAATATTATACTTGTATCAGGTGCAGGAAATGAAGGAAATACTGATATTCATTATAAAGGAAGTTTTAATAATGAACCTTATCTTGATACAAAAATACAAGTTGGAGAACAAAAATCCTTAGATATAAGTGTATTAGGTATAGGTCCAGATAAAATTGGCTCTATGATTATATCTCCATCAGGAGAGTTAAGTTTTAGATTAACCTATGCTCCGGACAATTATGTTTACTATGGAAAATTTAACTTAGAAAATACAACCTATACCATGAGAATAATATACCCTTATTTTTTTACTGGAAATCAGTTATTAAAGATATTTTTAGATGATATTAAACCAGGTATTTGGACTTTAAGATTATACCCAGAATTTACTATAAGTAAGGAGTTTCATATTTATCTTCCTAATAAAAATTTAATTTCAAATAATACAAGATTTATAGACCCGAACTCATTTTTTACAATAACTAAATTTGGCTTTGGAGAAAATGTAATCACAGTAGGAGCTTATGACAGCAAAACTTCTAGTCTATGGGTAGGCTCTTCTAAAGGTTCTACAGGAGAGCAAAGGCAAATAAAGCCAGATATAGTAGCTCCTGGTGTAGATTTAATATCTACATTTATAAATAAATCTTACACTACATCTACAGGAACGGGCGTTAGTAGTTCTCTAGTATGTGGTGCACTAGCTGTAATTATGGAATATGTAGGAGAACAAGGTGAATTTGAGAAAAGTCGTCTGACTACAAAAGTTTTAAAAACTTTTTTAATGTTAGGTGCAGATAAACAAGATATATACATTTATCCAAATGAATCATATGGTTATGGAAATTTAGATTTAAAGAGTACAATAGAAGCTATTGCAAATCTTCTATAATTTAATTACTTTATCTAATATAAATAATTTTTAATTTTGAAAATCAAATTATTTGACTAGATCAATATAAAGAATTATATTTAACTATAGAAAGAAGAAAATTTAAGGAGTGAATGAAGTAGATGATCAATAGTGGACTTGTAATTGAAGGTGGAGGTATGAGAGGGGTATATACTGCGGGGGTATTAGATTTTTTTATGGAGAAAGATTTATATTTTGAAGATTGCTATGCCGTGTCAGCAGGCGCTTGTCATGCAGCTAGTTATTACTCAAAACAAATAGGGAGATCATTAAAAGTAATATTAGATTACATTAATGATAAAAGATATTGTAGTGTTAATAGTTTAATAAAAACAGGTGATATGTTTGGGGCTGAAATGCTTTATGATACAATTCCAAATGAATTGGTATTATATGACTATGATGCTTTTAATAAATTTAAGGGTAATTTTTATTCAGTTATTACAAATTGCAAAACTGGAAAAGCTGAATATGTAAAAATAAAGGATATGAAAAGGGATATAGTTGCTGTTAGGGCATCTAGTTCATTACCTTTACTTTCTAGAATTGTAGAAATAAATGGTGAAGAATATTTAGACGGAGGTATTAGCGATTCTATTCCAATAAAAAAGTCCATAGAAGATAATCATAAAAAAAATGTAGTAATATTAACGAGAGATAAGACTTATAGAAAGACCAAGGCTGTTTTTTTACACTTATTTAAAATAAAATATAAAAAATATCCAAACTTAGTGAAATCAATTGAAAATAGATATAAAATGTATAATGAAACCATAGATTTTATTGAAAAAAAAATAAAAAGTGGTGAAGTTTTTGTAATACAATCAAAAGGGCCAGTAAGTATTAGTAGAGTGGAAAAAGATAAGACAAAACTAAAAGATCTTTATAATGAAGGTTACAACGATGCAAAAGAATGTTATGAGGATTTAATAAAATTTATAAACGAAAAATAAAAAGCACTAATTAAGTGCTTTTTATTTTTATTAAATAGTTTTCCAAATTAATTTATTATCTATAAACTCAATATCAATTTTTCCTTGGTCATATAGATATGATAAAAAGGAACGTAAAGTACTACCTATTAAAACATATTGATTAAAATCCATTTTTAAATTATAAAATGAAAACACTCTTTGTAAAATTTCTTCAAAGATTAAATTATCCTCACAAAATTCACAAATTTTATAACAAATTTCTTTTACTTTATTAATATTTATATCGACTAAATAAGAAATATCTTCATAATTATCTGCGTGGGATGGGATAAATAACTTGCCTTTAAAGTTTTTTACTTTGTCTAATGTGTTTAAATATTCTTTTACATCATAAATAAAAGATAGATGGTACTTATTTATTATATTTTCACCAAATAAACAATCACCAAGAAAATATATATTATCATCAGTTTTAATTCCAATCATTTGAAAAAAATGACCAGGAAGATTAATATATTCTAGGCCCCTTGGAAGATTCTTATCCACATTACCAGTTATATTGCTTGCAGTTGCCATTAAAAATTTATTTCTTAGTTCTTTGCAAGGATATCCGCCATATAAAAACGACGGCTCTAAAATTGGGTAAGAAGTAAAAGTATTTTCTATTGGTGTTGATATTATTTCACAGTTCCATTTTTTTTGTAAAAAATTATTACCACCAATATGATCTCCGTTGGAATGAGTATTAATTATAAGTTTTAAATTACATCCATTTTCATTTAAAAGTTTATTTATTTTCCTTCCAGCATCTTTGTCATTACCACTGTCTATTAAACACACATCCTTATCACTTATCTTATAAATTCCTATTTTTACAGGACAATTTATATAATAGGTATTTTCACCTACTTGAACTAATTCGTACATATTAACACCACCTTTTATCTTGCAAGTATATACAAAGATTGTATAGAAAATTCATTATTAAAACAACATAAGTTGAATGTATACAAATTTGTTAGTATCAAAGTAAGAAATTAATGAAATATTAATAATGAATTAAGGTATAATTAAGAAAACTTTGTTATAATTCATAAATGTAATAAGATAATCTATTTGGAAGTAAGTCAGGAGGGAGAAATTAAGATGAATAAGGAAGAAAATTCAAATAAAAGTAAATATGATAATTACTCAAAAGAAGATGGAAGCTTAAATATAAAAGAAAATATTAATTATTTTACTATAGAAAAAGATAATAATATTAATTGTCCTAAATGTGAAAATTCAGTTAGTAAAAAAGATATTTATTGCAAAAACTGTGGTGAAATTTTGGCAAATATTAAAAGTAAAAGAGAAAAATTTATAAATCAAGAAGGGGAGAAAACAAGATTTAAAGATATAGCATCTAATTTTGATTTAATAAATGGATTAAAGGCATCAGGTTTAGCCATTGCAATATTATTTGCTTTTTCTTTAATAATTAAATTTATATTATTTGGAAGCAATAATCAAATTAATGAATTAATAAACCCCTTACATATTATGCTTTTTAGTAATTTAGCTAGTGTGAATGTTTTTATGTCACTTTTTATGAATAGCACTCAATCAAGTGTTAACTTTGGATTTTTGATTTTATTAATATTACCAATTGTATCACTAATATTACCATATAAAATATTTATTAAAAAAAGAAATACATCTTTTATAGCACATGTAAAAAATTCTTTAGGAGTAGCGGTAATATATGCTCTTATATTATGTGCAATATCTAAAGTATCTCAAGTAGAAGTTAACTTGCCTAGCGGATTTAATCAAAATGGATATGGAATCTTATTTGGATTTAGTACACTAAATGTTTTATTTAAAGGATTCATAATAAGTTTTATTTCCACTTTATTTATGGGAATGAAAAAAGAGTATGAAAAAGAAAATATAATTTCAGGTTTATTAAAAATAGCTTTAAAAACTATTTTCATTGGATATGCTTTAGTATTTATAATATCTGTAGTACTTAATTTTGCAAATATAAATTACGTTTTTGATTTAGGATTAAACTCTTATACAAATAATATATCTTTAGGTGTACTTTTAAGTCAACTTTCTATGTATTTGTGGGCATTTGCAAATTTAGTACCTGTAAGCCTTGGTAGTGGATATTTATCAATATTATCTTTATTTAATTCTAATATTTCCTTAGATTTAATTTTACTTTTAGGAGCAATGATGGCTTTGTCAGCTTTAATATTTATAATAGTTGGATGTAAAATAGAAAGTAAATATAAAGATAAAAGTATAAAACCAGTAATAATATTTAGTGCATGTTATGCAGTAATTATGTCTATAATTGGTTTTTTGACAACTATTTATATAGGGAATAATGCAGCATCTATGTTAAGTTATTTAAGCGCTATACAAATGGGGTTCAACTTTATAATAGGATTGATTATTTCATTTATATATAGTTTAATAATGACTTTAATTGGTTATAAATTAAATATTTTTAATTAAATTTGGAGGAAGAAGATGAAGGATATGAAATTTTCTAATATACAAAAAGAATCAGAAAAAATAAAAATAAAAAAAAATATCAATGATTATGAAGATTTGAAAGCACAGGCATTATTAAAATTAGGAATAATGACTTATGATAAAATAAGAAAAGGTGAAATAATTGACGAAGAATTTACATTATTATGCGATGAAATAAAAGGTTTTGATATAGAAATTTATACAAAATATATGCAACTTAGAAGTTTTGAAAATAAAAGTAACAAGATAGTTTGCCAATGTGGATATGTTGCTTTTAAAAACGAAAAGTTTTGTCCTCAGTGTGGAAAAAGTTTAATTGAAGAAGAAGAGTCTTATATAATTTGTAAACACTGTAATCAAGAAACAGAAAAGGATTCAAACTTCTGTGCATGTTGTGGTAGCAAAATAAAAGAAGAACCTATACATTATGATGATGAAGTTTATTTTGTAAATGAAGAAGTAAAGATTAAAGATACTATAATTGAAGAGGTACCAGAAGTAAGTATGATAGAAGAAGATTTTGGAAAAAATTTTTTAAAGGAAAAAGAAGAAATAGCGTTAGAAGAAGATAATTTTGAAAATGAAATAGTTGAACATAATAATATTATAGAAACAGATTGTATAGAAATTGAAGGAAGAGAATTTTTAAAAGATCACCAAGACAATAGACCAGAATAAAATAAAAATAAGAGATATGAAAAGTTAATAATTAAGCTTTTTATATCTCTTATTTTTGTATTATAGCAATTGTTATTTACAATATTGTAAATAATAATTATTATATTATAATAATTGTAAGAAATTTGATTTATTTATTAAGATGAAATGATTAAATTTATATGATAGAATATAATGTAGTGAAAAATTTTGGAGGGATAATATGAAAAGAAGGAAAGCAAAGTCAAACAGTGAAAGTAAATATGATACTTTTAGCATTACTATGGAGTTAGAAAGACCTTTGCTTTACAATGATGAAAATAATGCAGACAAGAATAATAAGCTAAAAAAAGAGAATAAATCACAAACAAGAAAAAAAAGAATGATAACTCTTTTAACTGTATTAACTATATTTGTAATAGGTTTTTTCATATGGCTAAGCAATGGATACTCTTTACAAAAAGGAGACATGAAGTATTTGCAAAGTAACTCTAAAGTTGAGGTTACTGTAAAGGGGGACTACACATACTTTACGCCTAAGAATATAAGTGCAACAAAAGGATTTATTTTTTACCCTGGTGTAAGGGTAAATTCATCATCTTATGCAAAACTATGTAATGATGTTGCTAGTTATGGATATAAGGTAGTAGCTGTGGATATGCCTTTTAACTATGCTAATTTTGGGAAAAATAAGGCTAACGAAGTAATTGAAGATAATCCTGAAATTAAAAAGTGGGTTATAGGTGGAGACTCTCTTGGGGGGACTGTTGCTTGTGAATATGCAGTAAACAATAAAAATGTTGAAGGAATAGTATTAATATCATCATATCCAAGGGACAATATAAGTGAATTAGGTTTCAAGGTATTATCTCTTTGGGGAAGTAAAGATAATGTTGTAGATTATAAAGAATTAATTAATTCTAAAGGGCAATTACCAAAAGATACAAAATATGTAGAAATAGAAGGTGCTAACCACTCCCAATTTGCCAATTATGGAATGCATGGTGGAGATGGAGAAGCCTTAATAAGTAGTGATGAACAGATGGATATAACAGTGAGAAATATAGTTAATTTCTTATATAATATACAATAATAAAGAGTTTGCATTTAGCAAACTCTTTTATATTTGTTTGTAAAGTCCCATAGTCTCCCACTTACCTCTTTTTACATCCTTTTTAAGTCCATCTGCAAACCACTGCAGATCTTTTCTTCTAATTGCTTTAAATAAAATAAGCATAATAAAATAAATAAATAAATCTAATATAATACTTATAAAAATTGAGTTTTCAATATGTAAACAATAAAGAATAATTTTTGTTGCATAACTAGATAATGTTACAGATAAAGCTGGTTTTAAAATCCAATCAAGTATATCAAATTTTAGTTTTGTTACTTTTAATATTTTTATTACACCTAATGATGTATTAAATGTCGTACTTATAAATAAAACTAATACAAAACCCTTTATTCCATATTTAGGTATTAGGAAAGTTATTGCGCTAATTCTTACAAACATATCAATTATATTGTATTTTAATGTTGTAACCTGTAAGTCTAAAGCATTTAAACTACCGTCAACTATCTTATCTAAGTACATAAAAGGAATCAAAGGAGCTAAAATCTTAAGCAAATAACCAACTTCCTCGCTTTTATAAAGCCCTACTCCTAATTCGTTAGAAAAAACAATAAATATTCCTGTGGCAAATACGGCAATTAGCATGGTGAATTTAATTACTCTAGAAATTATATAATTTACAGTGTTTTTTTTGTTTAGAGCATTTGCTTCTGCAATTTCTGGAATAATCAATGTTGAAAAAGAAGCTAAAAATATAGAAGGAAATACTAGTAGAGGCATTGCCATTCCTTTTACCATACCAAAAATTGATAGTGACATAGATCCTGAAGAGCCATAGAGCCTTAAAGACTTTGGAATTAAAATATCTTCTACAGTTTTTAGAGAAGTTTGGATATATGAACTACAAGCTAAAGGTACGGCAACTCTTGTAATTTTAAAAAATGAATATTTATTTCTACTACTTTTACATAATGTAAAATGTTTCTTTTCAAATATGTATAATATGTAAGAATAAAATGCAGCACATATACTTCCAACAGAATTTCCCACAGCAATAAGAGCACAAGTGTAATCTAATCTTCCTGTTGAAAAAGATGTTATACATAGAGATACGATACTTATCATTACTAATGTTTCAATAATATCTGCGCTTATACATTTTATTACCTTTCTACAGCCATAGAAGTATCCATTTAAACAACAAGATATTCCAACAAAAGGTAGGGAACAAGATAGAATTTTTAATGGAATAATGGCCCTTTCATCTTGAATCCATGTTGTTGATATAAACTCGGATAAGTTAAATAATAAAATACCTGTTAATATACTGAAAAATAAGGTGTATAAAAGCCCTTTTATAATAATGTTTTTTACTAAATGTTCATTGCCTTTTCCTAGTTCTTCTGCAACAAGCCTTGTCATAGTAACTCTTATACCAGAGATAGCTAGCGTTTGACATACAACATTAATGCTCATAATAAGTTGAAATAAACCCATACCTTCTGCACCAATTTTATTAGATAGATAAACCCGAAAAGCCATGCCTATAAAACCAAGAGTCATAGTTGAAGCGGTGAGCAATATGACGTTTATCAGTAAGTTTCTTCTTTTCATAATTATCTCCTTGTAATATATAGAAAATATTATTTTAAATTTATATATTATTTATATGCGCTAAGGAGAATAAAAAGTATAAATAAAATATCTATTTAAATTTACAATTCTTGAAGATAAGTGTAAAAAAGTGTAAAATAACTAAAAGGGAATGTTTAAAAATACGACATTTTTTATTGGAAGTGATTCATTTGAGAGGAGATTTTTATGATGGGGACTTTATTAGACAAAGTTATTGGCAATGAAAAAAAAGCTTTTAAAAAACTTATGATAAAAAATAGTGAATATATATATAAATTAGCTTTTCTTCATACCAAGTATGAAGAGGATGCAGAAAAAATAATGAAAAGAACTGTTCTTTATATTAACAATAACTTTCATATGGTATGTAAATATGAAAGTTTTGAAAAGTATATGACAAAAGTTACTATAAAGCACATAAATGAATATTTAGAAGAAATAGGAATGGTAGAACAAGAAGATAATGACGACTTTATAGATGAAAATGGATGTATAGATATATTTAAAGGAATAGATTTATTAGATATTCATTTAAAGAATGTGGTTGTTTTAATATATTTTTATAATTTGTCTTATAAAGATGTTGGAGAAATTCTTAATATGGACGAAAGTACTGTAAAACTGTATCTTAGAAATTCCTTAAAATTTATGAAAGATAATGTAAAGGGGGATTTTGGAGATGACAAATGTGAAGCCAGATAAAAATCTTTTGAGCAATATAGATTTTGATAGTCTTGAAATAGAAAAAAATATAGATAAAGATATAGATAAGTATATAAAAGAGTTTAATGTAAATAATGCTGACCTTGATTTAATACATATTCCAAATAATCTTAAAACTAGTATAAAAATACCTTTTAAAGAAGCAAAAAAGGAAAAAAGAAAAAACCTAAGGTATAAAATACTGGATATTATTCTTGTTTTTATAATTTTACTACCGGTAATAGGAGCAATTTATCCAAAGGTTTTTATAAAAATTCCAAAAGTATATAGTGTTTTTAAAAATATAAATGAATTTATTCAAATTGATAATTTAAAGTCAATTATTGGGATTGGAAAAGAAGTTATTGAAGGGAGCGAATCTTCTTCTGTAGAAACTATTTATATAAAAGAGGAAGATATAGCAAAACCAAAAGGTAATAATGAGGCAATTAAACTTATTCATTCTCTAGCAAATACTTTAGTTGAAGCTGAATATAAATGGCAGTGTAGTGAAGTAACGCCCAAAACTATAGATTTGGCTTTGGAAGGTGTTGAAGAAATTAAAGATGATTATGATAGAATGCATCTAAGAAACTCTTTAACAAAATGGAAATCTGGAGATTTCTCTAATGCAGTAGAGGTGCATAATTATGTATGGGAAATGTTGGATGGAAATGTGGGTAAGGCAGAAGTATTAGATAAGGATAAAATACAAAGCATTCTAAATGAGTATTACTAAATGAAGGAGATTAAACATGGAAAAAAAATTAAATCATTTTGATTCAAATGGAAATGCTATAATGGTAGATGTTACGGAGAAAAATATTACAGAAAGACAAGCAATAGCAAGTGGAAAAATATTTGTAAACGATGAAACATTTGAAAAGATAGTTGAAGGCAATATGGCAAAAGGAGATGTCCTTGGAGTAGCTAGGGTAGCAGGAATAATGGCTACTAAAAAAACATCAGATTTAATTCCGATGTGCCATCCTTTAATGTTAACAAAGTCAAAAATAGATTTTAAATTTAATGAAGATGAAAAAAGCATTACAGCTATTTCTTTAGTTAAATTAGCAGGGAAGACAGGCGTAGAAATGGAAGCGTTGACAGGGGTTAATGTGGCACTTTTAACTATTTATGATATGTGCAAAGCTATAGATAAAAATATGGTAATCTCAGATATTCATTTAGTTGAAAAAACTGGTGGAAAATCTGGTAAGTTCGTATTCGAAGGAATTAATGATTAAAAATAGGCTCTATTATCTGTTTAGATAGTAGAGCTTATTTTTTATAAATTTATGAAATAACTGTATTACTATATGTTAACATAAAGAATTTCATTTCCAAAACTATTTATAAACTTAATCATATCATTATAACTTATAAAAACTGTTGAAGTATTTACATTAGGATGAACTCCTATAAGAGCTTGATTTTTTAAGTCATCATCTATAACAACATTTACGCAGTGATCCTCATCATTGATAATACCTAGAGGTGTAACAGCACCTTTTAAGAGATTTAAGTGTTTTTCTAATCTTTCTTCTGAAGCGAAACTTAGAGCACTAGATTGAATCTGTGATCTTATTGATTTTAAATCAGCTTTTTTATCTCCTTTTAGTACCACAAGATAATGACATTTTCCATTAGAGTTTTTCAAAAAAAGATTTTTTACCATATTTTCTTTTTCTTCCAAATTAAGATTTTCCGCCTCTTCAATAGTATAAACAGGAGGATGATCTACTATTTCATATTTAATATTTAGTTCATCTAATTTTTTTAAAACTTGTTCTTTCTTATCCATATATTTCTCCTAATTTTAATAGTTTATTTAAATTATAGTCATAGTTAAAAGTTTTGCAAAAGAAAAACTATTAAAATAATAATTTTATAGTTATAATTAACTAATAATGCTAAAGATAAACAATAAATAAATTGAAATGGAGAGAAAAATGGAAAAATTATTTTATGATGATTCATATATTAAAAATTTTACTGCTGAAATAGAGGAAGTTAAAGAAGTGGATAATAAGTATCATGTTTTGTTGAATAAAACAGCTTTTTTTCCAGGTGGTGGAGGCCAGTACTGCGATTTAGGTACTATAGATAATATATCTGTACTAGCTGTTTATGAAGAAAATGATAAAATTTATCATATATTAGATAAAAAACCAAATAGAATTCACAAGGTAAAATGTGAGATTGATTGGGATAGAAGAGAATATGGCATGCAACATCATTTTGGTCAACATGTTATATCCGCTTGTTTTAATAATGAATATAATGCAAAAACTGTAGGTTTTCATTTAGGAAAAGAATTTTCTACTGTTGATATAGAAGGATTTTTTAAAGAGAATGACATAATAAAAATAGAAAATATGTGTAATGAGATTATTAGAGAAAATATACCTGTAGAAATTCTAAATATAAATAAAAAAGAGGCTAAAAAATTAAAAATAAAAGATGATTTGTTTAGGTTGAGTAACGATATAAGAGTTGTAAAATTTGGAGATTTAGATATAAATTTATGTTGTGGTGTTCATGTGAAAAATACTTTAGACTTAAGAGTTATAAAAATAAAGAAATTTGAAAAATATAAAAAAGCAACAAGAATTGAATTTTTATGTGGAGCAAAGGCTATAAATGAAATGTTAAAAAGAGATAATTACTTAAATAAAATTTGTAAGTTACTTAGCAGCAATGAGGAAGATGCTTATAGAGGTATAGAAAATCTAAACAATAAATTGAGTGAAATAAATAAAGAAAATAAAAAACTGGAAGAAATAATAAGTAATTATGAAGTTAAAGAAATGATTGAAGAAGCTGAAAAGATTAACAACATGAATATTATAATTAAAACTTATGAAAATAAAAAAATGAACTACATAAACAAAATAGCAAATAAAATAACAGAAAGAGATGATAATATTGGATTATTAGCTTTAATAAATAATGATAAAATAAATTTATTATTTGCATGTTCAAAGAATCTAGAAAAAATAGATATGAATTTATTATTAAAAGATAGTATTAAATTAGTTGATGGTAAAGGTGGAGGGAGTAAAGTTCTTGCTCAAGGTGGAGGAAAAAATAATAATAATTTACCTTCATTATTTGATTACGTAAAAATCAAAATAAAATCAGTATAACATTAAATTGCTATTATTAAATAACTTATTATTTGAAAAGATGTCACATATTAAGTATAATAAGAAGTTGAATGAAAAAAACAACTATGAAAGGACCATAAAATATGAAGAAAGAACTATTTAATGGTAAAAGACTTAAAATAGCTAGAATATATAGAGGAAAAACTATAGATCAAGTATCTAAGGAAACAAATATAAATAAAAAAGATATATTAGCCTTTGAAGAAAATAAATATAAACCAACAGTGGAAAATGCATTAAAACTATCGAATGTACTACATTTTCCCAGAGATTACTTCTACAGAAATGAAAATATAAAAGTAAATGTAGAATCGGCTCATTTTAATCCACAATCAACTATACAAAGAAATGAAGAAATTTCATACAGAGAAAAGTTAGTAATGATACACAAACTTTACCTGTTCTTTGAAAACTATATTCAGTTTCCAGAATTACAACTTCCAGACAACTTAAATAAAAACTTATCTACTGAAGAATTGTCCAAAAGATGTAGGGAATTCTATGAATTAGGTGAAGAACCTTTAATAAATATGGTATCATTTATGGAAGCTATAGGAGTAGTAATTACTGATATGAATATAGATAGAAGAGGAGCTTCTCCATATTCTCAAAAACAAAGTATAGATGGAAAAGAAAAATATATAGTATCACTTGGCCATGATAAAAATTCTTTAGCTGTAAGAAATTATGATTTAGCTTATGAATTTGCATTTATAATAAGCAATGAGTTAAATATACCAGCTAAAAGATTTAATAAAGATGACTTTGCTTCTGCTATTTTATTACCAAGAAACAGATTAATAGAAGAATTAGACAACCCTAATGAATTAGAATCGTATTTAGAAGTTAAATCTAAGTTCATGGTACCACTTACTATAATTTTATATAGATCATATGCATTAGGATTAATCAATTATAAAAAATATAATTATTTAATGAACCAAATAAGTAAAAATGGATGGCATAAAGAAGAGCCTTTGGACAATGTTAAAGCAACTCATCCAACATGTCTTAGAAAAGCATATAAATTACTACTAGATAACAATATAGTAAGTAAAAATACATTAATGGAAAAGCTATACAATGAAAATATGATTTTGTATGGTGATGATTTGGAGAAACTAATGGGACTCAAAGAGGGTTCTCTAGCTGATAAAAAAGATGTAAAAGTTCTAAGTTTTAATAACAAAAATAATAAATAATTAATAACAAGAGAGTATCAATAATTGATACTCTCTTGTTATTTAGTAATACTTTTTATAGAATAGTACTTTTTAAGATATTTCATTTTCTAAGTCTATTAAAAATTCTATATTAATATCATCAATACGAACTACATGTTTATTATATTCTTTCTCCGGTGTATTATCGTCGAAATGTTTAACTATGTAAGATGGTTAATACAACTGGGTTCATCTAATTTCTTTAGCTATTCAATGTAATTATCTATAGTTTTATAAAGAGTATTTAAATATAATTGTCTTTTGTGAGGCATACTTAAATATTTTGTACTTATTTCATCGCGAGAATATCCAAGGTGAGTGCCACAATCACAATATTCCTCTGCTAATCTAAAAAAATATAATCATCATGTGATTTTTTACAGGAAATAAAGCTAATGATTAAAATGTATAATCTATGGGATATGGTATTTTAATGATATTGATATAAATTTTACATTATAATATTTTTTCTAATGGCTTAAATAAAAAATCACACACTTATTTCAACACCATTAATAAATTAGCTTAATTACTTATATTTATTATTTTTCATTTAATTCGTATAAATCTTTTCTTCTATGATAAAGTAGAGGGAGTTCCTCTCTGACCTTATCTACATAATTTAAATCAATTGTATAAGTAACTAAATTTTCTTCTTCAGTTAATTCTTCAAGTATCTCACCAAATGGAGAAACTATTAAAGAATGACCATAAGAAATATAAGATGAATGATAATCTCTAGCAGGAGAACATCCAATGGTGAAAACTTGATTATCTATAGCCCTAGATTTAAACATAATATGCCAATGGGCAGGGCCTGTAGTCATATTGAAAGATGCAGGAACTATTATAGTCTTAACTCCCTTATCTACCATAAGTCTTGCAAGTTCAGGAAATCTAAAATCATAACAAATACATAAGCCTATTTTACCAAACTCTGTGTCAAATACAGTTACCTTATTGCCAGCAGATAAAGTATCTGATTCTTTGAACTTTTGTTTATTTTTTATGTCGATATCAAATAAGTGAATTTTTCTATGCTTTCCTATTTTTTCTCCTTGTCGATTAAAAACATAAGAAGTATTGTAAATATTATTTCCTTCTTTTTCTGGAATTGAACCAGCCACTAAATATATATTATTTGTTTTTGATATATTTGATAAGAAATTAAATGATTTACCATTCTCCTCTTCAGCATAAATGGGGAAATTACATGGAGCATAAGGACAAGAAAACATTTCTGGCAAAATAACAATATCAGGTCTTTCAATAGAAATTTTTGAGACTAATTGAGAAGCCTTCATCAGATTTTGTTCTTTATTGTCGCAAACTTTCATCTGAATTAGTCCTATTTTTAACTTGCTCATATTTTACCTCCTAAAAAGCTTAATATATGTTATATTGTGGTATATTTTCTCAAATAAAACAAGTATATCTATAATTATATAATAGAATTATTTTTTTCAGTTGAATTAATAAGTTTTTTAAGATACAATTATAAATAATTAGAATTTTCGCATAATAACATTATTAAATATTTTATGCCTATAAAAATTAATTTACTATAAAGATTAAAAATCAACTCTATTGGGGAAAATAAATAAAATTTACCAAGGAGTTGATTTTTTATGGAAAAAACTGCAATGTTTGCAGGGGGATGCTTCTGGTGTATGGTTGAACCATTTGAAAAGTTAAAAGGTGTAAAGGAAATAAAAGTAGGTTATAGTGGAGGTACAAACAAAAATCCAACCTTTAATATAGTTTTAAAAGAAGATAACAAACATTTTTTAGTTGTAAAAATTATTTATGATGATGAGATTTTAACTTACAATGAACTACTTGAAGTTTACTTTGATTCTGTAGATCCAACTGATGAAGAAGGACAGTTTGGAGATAAATCATATTGCTTTAAAACTGCTATTTTTTACTATGATATAGATCAATGGAGACAGGCTCAAAAGTATATTGAAGATTTAGAAGAAAATAATATATTTGGGGATTTAATTGCAATAAGATTATATGAAGCTAAAACCTTTTATGAAGCAGAAGACTTTCACCAGAATTTTTATAAAAAGAATCCCATACTATACAGAGAATATTTAAGATTTTCTGGAAGATATGAATACTTAAAAAGAAGTTATGCCAAGAGGAATTTAAGTGAGTTACAATATGAGGTAACGCAAAATAAATTAAGAGAAAAACCTTTTAAAAATCAATACTGTAATTATTTTAGTGAAGGAGTTTATGTAGATGTATTAGATAATACTCCTTTATTTTCATCAAAGGATAAAATAAATAAAAACTATGGGTGGCCTACATTTTCAAAAGCGATAAACAATAACTTAATAAAACTTATAAAAGATGAGGAAATAGTAAATAAAATTGAAGTAAGAAGTAAAAAAAGTGACATACACCTAGGTTATGTCTTAAATGATACGCTAAAAGATTTAAGAAATAATATTCTTTCAATTAATTCAGCAGCTATAAAATTTATACCAGAAAATAAATAATTTTAAATTACTTAAAAATATTATTATTTTAATATAATTATAAAATACTAGGTATTTGCTATGGACATCAAATTTTAGAAGATGTACTTGGAGTAATGGTAGGTATTTTATTAACAGAAGATAGTGAAAATGATAGATTGCTTGGGGGCTACCTAAAATATTGAAAGGATATGAGGCCCATTCTCAAAGCATATTACAATTACCACAACTCCACCCAGAATTTTTAGTAGACATAACTAAAGAATATATAATGGTGTTGAAGAACAAAACTATGGTGGAATTTTATTAGAAAGATTTATAGAAATTGTAAATGAGGTCTAAAAATTTAAAAATACCTTAATTTGAGAACTAAATATATTGAAAATCCAATGATTATATGCAATAATTAAATTTAACAAAAGTAATAGATAAGGGGGATTTTATTAATGGAAAAACTTACAATAAACCAAGGCATGATTAAAGTAGCAGAAATAGAAAGAAATTATAGATATAAGTCACCGAGTGTCATAAATAGAAAAAAAGCCAGCATTACGTATATACTAGAAGCTGATGGAACAAGGTTTGATTGTGATGAGAAATTTGATTTTAATAAAGAACTTAATGAGCTTATGTCCTTATCTAATAAAATAGAAAAAATAAAAACAGCTATTGCTTATGCGAACAATACTACAGAAATACAAGTACTAGGAGAAACAACAACTATCCAAGGTGCTCTAAATAAAGTTAAGTTAAAAAGAGAATTAGCTTTTGAGCTTGAAGAGTTATTACAAAATGTAAAGGTTAGCAAAGAAAGAAAAGTGGATGCTGCAGCAACTTCTGTATATTATAAAGTTACGGAATTAAATTTTGACAGAGTAGATATGGAAAAATTAATAAAAAATCTAAATAAAGAAGTAATAGAATTAGAAGTAGCTATTAATAAAGCTAACAATGAAACTTATATAAATATTGATTAGTTTATTATTATATGAGGTGTAAATCTCATACTTATAATAAAATATGCTTAGATGGATAATAATATTGTACATAAGTGTTTTGGATAACTATGAGGTAGTTATAATTATATATGATTTTATATTTTACAATTTACAACTAAAATATTAATTACAATTTAACCTTATAAATTACAATTAAAACATTTAGTAAAAGAAAATTAAAAATATAATCTAGAGATAAATCCATCTAATGCATATAAAGGACATCATAAAATATTATGATGTCCTTATTTATTGCAATAAATTATTCTTTTTCCCAAGCAATCATTACAAAATCTTTCCCAGTTTCTTTTTTTACTTCAGCTTCAGCTTTTTTTATTGCAGCCTCCTCTGTTTTTGTAATAGATGCTATTTGATAATTTTTTTCAGCCATAGACAATCCTCCATAAAAACTATATTTTTAATAGTATATGAAAAATTAAAAATATAATTAGTGAACTTTTACCAAAAAAAAACTAAAATTAAAATTTTATAAGATTTTTTTAATTAATATGTTTAAAATTAAATGAAATTAAGATAAGATATTAATAAATGGATAATTATGGTGAATTTATATAGCGAAAACTAAATTTGTGGGGGAGAAAAATGATTAATAAAAAAAATAAATATGCAATAGCAGCATTATCAGCCACATCTGCAATTTGCGCCTTAGGGACAAGCAATATACATGCAGATTCTAAGACAGGAGAAGTGACAGCACATTCACTTAATGTTAGAAGTGGACCATCGACATCATATAATGCTATCGGAGGATTAAGTAAAGGAGATAAGGTCGATATTTTATCTTCAAAAGATGGTTGGTATCAAATCAAGTATAAAAGTAAAGATGGATGGGTAAGTGGAGATTATATTACCACAAAAACTTCTTCAAATAGTTCACCGACTACAGAGAAAAAACTTGTTGCAACTTGGGGTGTAAATGTAAGAACAGGTGGTTCAACAAAGTATAAGATAATAGGATATATTAAAAAAAATAGTACTGTAGAAATGCTTGGTGTTGCTAGTAGTGGATGGTATAAAGTTAAATTAAGTGATGGAACTATAGGGTATTCTAGTAATAAATATTTAAAAGAAAGTAATAGCAATTCAGGAAACAATTCTAATGGTTCAAATAATAATGTTACAGTTATAGATAGTTTAATAGCTACTGCAAATTTAAACGTAAGAAGTGGAGCATCAACATCAAATAGCATTATAGGAATAGTTTATAAAGGTGATAAAGTAAGTATAGTTGAACGTACTAATAGTAATTGGTATAAAGTTAAGTTATCAAATGGAAAAGTTGGTTATTGTTCTTCTGCATATTTAAAATCACAAGGTGAATTAGATTCAGTGACTAATAAACCAGGAAGTTCTGATGATATATCCTATAGTATGCAAGTTAAAGCATATGCTTATTGTACTGGAACTATAACAGCTACAGGTACAAAGCCTACATTTGGTAGAACGATAGCTGTAGATCCAACAATTATTCCTTATGGTACTAGAGTATACATACCTGAATTTGATAAAACTTTTGTTGCAGAAGATTGCGGTGGAGGAATAAAAGGAAATAAAATAGATATTTATATGAATACAGAAAAAGAGTGTTTAAATTGGGGAGTGCAAAATATAACAATATATATTTTAAAGTAAAAGCTAAGTTTTTCTTAGCTTTTTTTATGTAAAAATATATCTTATTTTCTTGATATAATTTATAGCTAAATTATAATTTGCAAGCTAGGAAAATGTTTACAAATTGTAAATCAAAAGTTACAAAGAAGAAAAAAGTATAAAAAGATTTGTTTTAAAATGATATTTGTATAACTGTTGCAAATACTTATATACGGTTATAAGTATAAAATGGAAAAAATGTATTCATGTTACTTATTTGTAACTATTTTCTAAAAAAGGCTTTAAAAAGTTACTAAAATGTAATATTATATATGTATAGGAACAATAAAATATAGATTAAAGACGAAATAATTTTCAGTGAGAAAACAACCTTAAAAATTAATATAGGGGGAAAATATATGTTTAAAAAGACTTTAAAAGTTACTGCCATAGTAGGAGCATTAGTAATGATTATGGGTATTATAAATCCAATAGAGGTAGATGCTGCAACTGTAAATGCAACAGCAACAGCGACAATTAATGTTAGATCTGGTGCTTCAACTAAATATAAATCAATAGGAAAAATTAAAAAAGGAACAAAAGTTAAAATACTATCTACTAAAAACGGATGGTATAAAGTTAAGTATAGCAATAAGACAGGATGGTCTAGTGGAAAATATATAAAAAAATCAAGTTCATCTTCAAATGTTAAAAAGAAAATAACGGTTAAAGCTTATGCATATACAGGTGGAGGATATACATCTACAGGAACTAAGGCAAAGTATGGAACTTTAGCAGTAGATCCAAAGGTTATACCATATGGAACAAAGGTGTATATAAAAGAACTGGATAAAGTATTCACAGCAGAAGATTGTGGTGGAGGAATAAAAGGAAATAAAATAGATATATACATGAACTCTTCAGCAGCTTGTAGAAATTGGGGAGTTAAAACAATAACATTACAAATATTAAAATAAAAAACAAAAGCAAGGCTAATCCTTGTTTTTATTTTTTATAAAATATAAATTGCAAAATAAATAATTTAATATAGGAACAATATAATTAATTTGTCATATAATATACTGTAAATAACTTTATAATAAAATTATTGTATAGGAGATGTATTATATGGCAAAGGTTACAAAACCTGTCACTGATGTAGGTAAGGAAGTTATAAATGGAGTAGGAAATGTGGCGAAAGAAACTATAAATACAGGCGTAAATGTTGGAAAAGATGTAATAAATGGAGTAGGAAATGTGGCAAAAGAAACTATAAATACTGGTGTAAATGTTGGAAAAGCTGTTAAAGATAATGTGAAAGATGCAAAGAATAATATAAAAAAATAAGGTGCTAAATGCACCTTATTTTTTTAAGAATTCTTCACCGTTAATCTTTAAAGAAGATGGTGAATAATTTTTTAGTATCATATCGAAATTTATATCACCTTTGTCTGGGACATTAAAATATCCTCTAGCAAAGACTAAGTTACCGTTTTTATGGAGTTGCTCAACATTGACATTATACTTGACCCCTAAAGTGCCTTGTATGGACTCTTTTACAATAGAAGTGTATGTTGATATATCAGAATTTGATAAGTTTTGAGTTTCTACCTTAAAATTATGATTATTTGATTGAACATAAGAAGGACTATAAAATTTTTGCCATAAATACATACCAACAAGTACACTTGATACTATTATGAAAACTCCAAGGATTTTTTTTCTAAACTTAAATATTTTAGAATTAAAGACTTTTCGCTTTTTAGATTCAAGGGCTTTCAATTTCTTGTGTTCTTGATATCCAATTACTTTGTGATTTTTGTTAAGTTTACTAATATGTAGTTTAGAAATCTTATTTTTGCCTTCGTATTCAGTCTTTTTTTCAATGAACTTTATTGTATTATCTACATTAGCTTGTTTCATTGCCCCTCCCCCTTTTTATATTCCCTTTAACATAATAATACTATATGATAATTGAAAAAAACAAGGAACATGGCTAATTATTATGTAAAAAAAACTAAATTCATAATAAAAAAACAATATAAAGATTTATCCTTTTAAAACATCATAAAAATAATTTATTTTTAAGTTTTAAACATTTATTATGGTAACGTATGTTCTGTAAATGATTTTTTAATTTGACTATATATATAGGAATATAAATTAATCTCTTATTTCTTTTTTTGACACACTTGTTTTAACAGATACAGATGGTATTTTCCCTAATTTACCGGTTAAATTATTAATTGTATCCATATCACCTACAACAGTGACTGCTATAACAGATACTCCTTCATCATCAAAAGGGATACCCATTCTTCCTTTAATAATTCCTTTAAATCCGCCTAAAATCTTATTAAATTCTTGTTGGCATTTTTCTGGTTCATCTAAAACAGCGCTTATTACAGCTACACGACTCATATGAATTCACCCCTTTAAAAAGTATTTATTAGATTAAAATTAAAAAAGCTTTTGATTTTATTTTAACAGTATAATAGTGATAAATCTACAAAAGCTAGTATTTTATTACTATTAATTATAAATTTCTACAAAAAACAAAAATATACTTGATAACGAATAAGTGTTCGTATATAATAATTACATAGAACGAATATTTGGAACGGATGTTTGAATGAAATTATTTTTAAATCTTATCATATTAGTACAAGCATATTAATATAATGAATTAAAATTATTAATTTTTAGGAGTGATAAATTATGGGAACATTAATAACTAATGAAAAAAGAATAGAAGATATAACTTTAGACAATATAAAAAAGGGTGAAGTAACATTAATGCAATTAAATGAAATCTACAATAAAATGGGATTTGTGTTTGTAGCTGATTCAGGTAGATTTACTGGAATAAAAAAAGAAAAAATACATTAATAAAATAAATTATTTATATATAAAATATTTAAGGAAGGCCTATACTTGGGTAGATATTAAGTATAGGTTTTTTATATGGAAAAAATACAATATTATAGTAGGTAAATGTGTAACAATATAGTTACATCTTGAAAAAATTTGTTGTTTATAAGCGGATTATAAAATATAATCCTTTGTAGGGATGAGGTGATGTTATGAGCGACGATATGAAAAATAAGTCAGCTAAAAAAGTTAAAAATAAATTATATAAAAGATTGGGAGTAGCGGCAGGTATTATAGTAGTAATTATTTGTATCTCATTAAATTCCTTTACTAAAAAGTCTTTATATAATGGTAAAATAGCTGATAATATTTTTATACAAGGGGTAGAAGTATCTAATATGAGTAAGAAAGAGGCTATTGAAGCTATAAATAAAAAATACAAGCCACAAAATTTAAATTTAAATTATAACAACAATAATTATGTAATTAATTTTGAGGATATTGATTTAAAGTATAATAGTGAAGAATTAGTAGAAAAAGCTTACAATACCACAAGAACAGGTTCTTACTTTAATGACATTGCTTCTTATATAAGTATGGGTATGAAATCAGAAGGAGAAAAGTACACTATAAAAGTAACTTATGATGAAGAAAAGCTTGATGAGTATTTGAATAAGTTTGCAAATGAAATTAATCAAGATTTTAAAAATGCATCAGTAAATATAGGCAGTGGTATAAGTGTTAATCCTTCAAAAACAGGTTTGAAATTTGAAACAAAAGAAAATAAAGAATTAGTTATGGAAGCTTTAAACAACAGAAAATATGATACTATAGACTTAAAAGTAAGTGTTACAAAGCCCAAAATATCTACTGAAGATGTATCTAGTATAAATACATGTCTAGCTTCATTTTCAACTACGTTTAATTCTGCTTTGATAGAGAGATCATATAACATAGGACTATCAGCTCAAAGATGTAATAATGTTATACTAAAGCCAGGAGAAACATTTTCATATAATGAACATACAGGAATGAGAGTACTTAGCAATGGATACAAAAAGGCCTCTGTAATAATAGGTGATCAGTATGAAGATGCGCCTGGAGGAGGAGTGTGTCAAACATCTACTACTTTATTTAATGCGGCATTATTGTCAGGACTACAGATAGATCAAGTTAGAAACCATTCTAAAACATCACCGTACGTTCCTAGAGGTAGAGATGCCATGGTTAACGATGGAGATAGCGATTTAAGATTTACGAATAATTTTGATCATGCAGTATATGTTCAATGTTATAGAAGTGGAAGTAGCGTTGTTGCAGCAGTATATGGTGCATCACAAGATAAAGTTGGTGTAAATATAAAAGTTGATAACTTTACTTACAACGGTAGACCAGCTGCCAAAACATATAGAACTATTACTAAGAATGGAAAAAGTAAGACATCGTATATTTATACAAGTGTGTATAAAGAGTAAAAAAGGGATGAACTCTAGAGGAGTTCATCTTTTTTAATGGAATAATCTTATTGTTTTTAGTCACTATCTTTTGTATATAAAAAATTTATTAATACCTTTCAACTGTTTTGCTAAAATTTTTTATAAAGGTATTTGGTAAAGATAGAAAAAGATGTAATATATTGGTATAATTTATATATGACATGCAATAAAGGGGGGTGTATATATTGAGATATATTTCTAATAGATATGTGGTATTAGATAATGACGAAGAAATGGTATTTGGTAAATTCTACAAAGCTAGAGATTTGCAAGAGGATATTTTAGTTTTTATTCAATTCATAAGAGATGATCAGTATATCAATGAAAAATTTTTGCCTAATTTAATAGATGAGTCTATGACTTTGTTACAAATTAATTCTGTTAATATTGCTAAAATACTAGATTTGGGAACTTATTATACAGAAAATGAGAGGTGTTATTATATAGTAAGTGAATTTTTTGCTGGAATTGAGCTTAGAAAAGTTATAAAAGGTAATTATATGGACTTAAATAGTATTGTAAAAATATCTAGAAAAATTCTAAGAGCACTAGACACATCTTATAACCATAAGCTTTATCATGGATCTTTAACAGAAGACAATATTTTTGTAGATGAAAATTATAATGTTAAAATATATGATTTTGGTATAACTCAAGCTAATAAAGGTGTTAATATTAGGAAAGATAATAGCATAGGATTTTTATGTCCTCATCAAATTAATATTAATTATACAGATATGGAGAGTGATTTTTTTTCATTAGGTGTAATTCTATTTGATGCAATTTTTAAAAAAATGCCCTTTGGTATTGGTAAAAATGAGGATGAAATGTTAAAATTAATTGATAGAGGAATTGACTGGAATACTGTGGCTATTAATAATGAAAATATTGCTTTAGTAAATATGGTCAAGAAACTTATTAGAAGAACTGAAAAATATAATAATGTGAAAGAAGTATTAATTGATTTAAGCAAGTTTATGTATGTTAAAGCTGATATTGAAGAAAATAGTATAAGCACTTTACAAGAATATGAAAGCGATAAAAATAATAATAAACCTGGAGTAAAGTTTCTTCAAAAATCACTATTGCTTGTTCTAACATTAACAATTTTAGTCACTGCTATTATTTGGTTTCAGTAGCATGAAAATAATTATTTATCAGGAGAAAAAATATGAAAGTAAATTGGAATTCAAAGTATAATACTGTATCAGTATATGCATTAATAGTAATCTGCTGTAGTATAATTTTTTATTTTGTAGCATCTCAAATAGGATCTTTTAGCGAAAAGATAAGTATTGCAATTGGGATATTATATCCATTTATTATAGGATTTGCAATTGCTTATTTGCTTAATTTTATTTTAGATTTTTATGAAGTAAAAATATTAGGAAAAGCTCAGTGGTTTAGTAATTTAAGAAGAGGACAAAAAAGAAGTATAGGGTTATTGTTAACATATTTAACAGCAGCAGGTATATGCTACTTATTCATACACTTTATAGTTCCTCAATTAATAGAGAGTATAATGGGGTTCGTTAATGAGGTTCCTCAATATGTAGATAATGTTACTAAATTATTTAATGATTTAATAAACGAAACAAATGTAAGCCCAGAATATGCTTCACTAATACAAGAACAAATGGATAAATACATACAAATTGTTATGGATTTTGCAAAGGAAATAATTCCTATTGTAGGTAATATGTTAAAATCAATTGCGTCAAGTATATGGAATATAGTTCTTGGAATTATTATTTCAGTATATTTATTAATAGATAAAGAAAACTTCTTTGCTATAAATAGAAAAATAACGCGTGCATTATTCTCCACTAAAACTGCAAATAGAATATTTGAATTAGCTTATAGAAGTAATGAAACTTTTGGTAAATTCCTAAGTGGTAAAATAATTGACTCAGCTATTATAGGAGTATTAAGTTTTGTGGTATTCTCGATATTTAAGATGCCATATACATTACTAATTTCTGTAATAATAGGTGTGACTAATATAATTCCATTCTTTGGACCATTTATTGGAGCTATACCATCATTTATTATAATTTTATTTGTTTCTCCAACTAAAGCCTTAGTATTCTTGTTACTAGTATTCATAATACAACAAATTGACGGAAATATTATAGGACCAAAAATACTAGGAGATTCAATTGGAATATCAGCGTTTTGGATATTATTTGCCATACTTGTGGCAGGTAAATTCTTAGGAATAGTGGGAATGATAATAGGTGTACCTTTATTTGCCATTGTTTATTCGATAATAAAAGAAGAAGTTGAATATAAGCTTAAGATTAAAGAATTACCAACAGATACCAAGGATTATATGGATAGAGTGTAGCAAGAAATTAATCAAGGGAGATGTTATTATGAAGAAAAAAGGGGTTTTTATTTTAACGCTGTTAATGATGCTTTTGTTAACAGTTAATGCATTTGCAGATAATATAGATAGTGCATCAAATTATTTTGCTTTAAATGAAGATATAAATATCTCAAAAGAAGTCTTAGGTGATATTTATTCTGCAGGTAAAAAGATTACTGTAAAGGATAATGTAAATGGTGATGTTGTAGCTCTTGCTGAGAGTATAGATATTACAAGTAATGAGGTAAATGGCAATATAAGATGTGGAGCACAAACTTTAAATATTAACAGCAAAAATGTAAAAAATATAACTTCTTTTGGTCAAAATATCAACATAGGTAAAAAAACTACTGCAAAGGCTATTTACGTATCAGGTGAGAATATTAATTTTAAAGGCAATTGCGAAGGATTTTATGCCGCAGGTGACACAATAATAATTAATGGTAAAATTAATGGTGATGTTAACATAAAATGTAATGAGTTAATTATAGCCGATAATGGTGAAATTACAGGGAACATAAAGGTATACTCACCTAAAGAACCTATTGTAAACTCTAATGTATCTATGAATGACATACAATATACTAAGATAGAAAATTCAACTAATGAGAGTAAACTAAAAGCTTTTTTAGGTTTTGGAACTATTCTATCGATTTTAGGATCTTTAATATTTGGGGTGCTTTTGTATTCTGTGTTTAAAAAATTCTTTATAAAAAGTAGTGATTTATTATTGAAAGAACCACTTCCAATAGTTTTAGGAGGCATGGCATCATTTATATTAATGCCTATAGCTAGTTTGTTGTTATTTTTAAGTATAATAGCTTTACCTATTGGGGTAATATCATTAATTATGTATTTTATAGTAGTTTATTTATCTCCTGTGATTGTGGGAATAGTAATTGGAAGATTGATACTTAAGAATAAAAATCCATACTTACAGCTTTTGGTTGGTATATTAGTTATAAGATTACTAAGTCTTATACCAATGATAGGTGGTTTTGTATGGGTAGTAAGTGGAATGATAGCTCAAGGGCTAATAATATACTCATTTGTTCAATCAATAAAATATAAAGAAAAAAGAATAGAAACAAACTAATAAGAAATATGGGTTATTTTAACCCATATTTCTTATTTATTAAAAATAATGTAATAAATCAATTATTTAATAATAAATTTTTATAATAAAAATTAGGAGAGATAATTTTAAAAAATGCTTTTATTTGAATCAAATAATTTTATATGAAAATTTAAATTAATCTATTTGACAAGTATTAGAAGATAATATACTATTATTGTTACAAGTTAACAAGTCAATAATCTGATGAAGCTTTACAGAAGAGTTGTCTTAGGACACGCCGAAGGAGTCATACTCTCAGGTACTTTTTACAAAGGTGGGACTGTAAAGAATAGGAAACTCTGGAGAGACCCGTAAAGGGAGCCGAAGGGGCAAGGCTTAACTGCTCAATCTCTCAGGCAAAAGGACAGAGAATATATATAAAGCATATTTATGCTTTTCTTTAATATGTATGAAATCCTATACTAAATCATCTTTATGATTTAGTATTTTTTAATTACTAAGATATTATAATACTTTTATATATATGAAAAACTTATATGTTCTTGTATTATCAATACATTTCTATAAGAGTAAAAAAGCAATTTTTTTATAGTTCATACATATTCAAAATTATTATATTTTTAGCAAGCTGCATATTGTTACTGTATGCAGGATGCAATTTATTCTTGTCTTTATTCATAAATGATTATATGATTTTGTACTTAAATTATTTAATTACAAAAGGAGTGTTTTTTATGGATTTTCTTAACTTATTAAACCAAGTGGATAGCTTTATATGGGGACCACCATTATTAGTTTTACTAGTAGGTACAGGTATTTATCTTACAGTAAGACTGGGACTAATACAAATTGTCAGATTACCTAAAGCATTAAAATTAATTTTTAAAGCTGAGAATGAAGGTAATGGAGACATCTCAAGTTTTGGAGCTTTATGCACAGCTCTTGCAGCAACAATAGGAACAGGTAATATAGTTGGAGTCGCTACGGCAATCAAAGCTGGTGGACCAGGCGCATTATTTTGGATGTGGCTTGCTGCCTTCTTTGGAATGGCAACTAAGTATTCAGAAGGTTTACTTGCTATAAAATTTAGAACTAAAGATAAAAATGGTCAAGTATCTGGTGGTCCAATGTACTATATAGTAAATGGTATGGGGGAAAAATGGAGACCTTTAGCATCGTTCTTTGCTGTAAGTGGTATATTAGTAGCGCTTTTAGGTATTGGGACATTTTCACAAGTTAATTCAATTACAGATGCAGTACAAGGCTCTTTTAATATAGACCCTAAAATAACAGGAGTTATATTATCAATTTGTGTTGCTTTAGTTGTATTTGGAGGTCTACAAAGTATATCAAAGGTGGCAACTAAAATAGTTCCTTTTATGACAGTAGCATATATATTAATATGTCTTGCTATTTTAGGTAAATCTTATACATTAATACCAGAAACATTTGTATTAATATTTAAAAGTGCTTTTACTGGTCAAGCAGCTGCGGGAGGTTTTATTGGAGCAACAGTGTCAATGGCTATTAGAAATGGTATAGCTCGTGGCGTATTTTCAAATGAATCAGGTCTTGGTAGTGCCCCTATTGCAGCTGCTGCAGCAAAAACTAAGTGGCCAGCAGAGCAAGGTTTAATATCAATGACAGGAACATTTATAGATAGTATAATAATTTGTACCTTAACAGGAGTATCTTTAATAATTTCAGGTGTTTGGCAAAGTGATTTGAATGGAGCAATAATGACTCAATCAGCTTTTGCATCAGTACTCCCAAATTTAGGTCCAATATTTCTAACAATAAGTTTAAGCTTATTTGCATTTACAACTATCCTTGGATGGAGTTATTATGGAGAAAGATGTTTTGAATTTTTATTTGGAGTTAAAAAAATAAATTTGTTTAGAGGTTTATTTGTACTTATGGTGTTGCTTGGCGCATTTTTAAAATTAGAAATGGTTTGGATTATAGCTGATATTGTAAATGGCCTTATGGCACTACCAAATTTAATTGCTTTACTTGCGCTATCTCCAATAATCATATCTGAAACTAAATTATACTTAGATTATTTGGATGAAAAAAATAAATCAGATAAGGAAAAAATAAGCTAAAATGGCAAGTTTTCAATATTTTATTGTAATTTTTAAAAACTTTTTAAAAAAATTTTTATTTTTTTATAAAAAAGGTACCCAAAATAGAACTTAACCTTTGTATATATAGTGTAAAAAATAAAAAAGGAGAGATTTCAATGAAATTAAACAAAATGATAGCAGTAGCTTTAGGTGTAGTTCTTACATCATCAACAGTATTATCACAAGTAGGGTTGGCAGATGCAGCATCTAAACTTATAGGAAGTGCAAAAGCAAAGGAAATAATGTTAAAGAAAGTTCCGGGAGCAAAAATAGTTAAGTTTAGATTAGATAATGATAAGACTCCAGAGTACGAAGGAGAATTAACAAAAGGAAGTTATAAGTACGAAATAGATATAAATGCTAAGAGCGGAAAAATAACAGATTACGAAAAGGAAAAAATAAAAACATCTTCTTCAAAATACATAGGAGAAGCTAAAGCAAAAGAGATAATGCTAAAGAAAGTTCCAGGAGCAAAAATAGTTAAATTTAAATTAGATAAAGATGATACAGCTGAATACGAAGGTGAATTAAGAAAAGGTAACTATGAATATGAAATATCAGTAAATGCTAAAAGTGGAAAAATAACAGAATTTGAAAAAGAAAAAATAAAAACATCTTCTAAGAAATTAATAGGAGAATCTAAAGCAAAAGAAATAATGTTAAAGAAAGTTCCAGGAGCAAAAATAGTTAAATTTGAATTAGATAATGACAAAACACCAGAATATGAAGGTGAATTAAGAAAAGGTAACTATGAATATGAAATAACAGTTAACGCTGTAACTGGGAAAATAATAGAATTTGAAAAAGATATTAATTAATAAAAAATAATTTTTAGTAGTAAAATATAAATAATGTCAATAAGAAACCTTAGATTGAAGTAAAATTCAGTCTAAGGTTTTTATTTTTAGTAGAAAACTAATAGTTTTAAAAGAGAGATATAAGGTAAAATATATAGTATAAATAATTATAAAATATAAAGGAATAATCATATGAAAAAAGAGAGAAGACGTATAATTATTGATTTTGAAGTATTGTCCAAAGGTGGATTTTGGATGTGCTGTATGAAAGATTACAAAACAAAAAAAGAACATATTATTGTCAATAATAGGGAAGAGTTTCTTAGGGTTTTTAATAAAAATAAAGATTCTATTTGGGTAGGATATAATATAAAGGGATATGATCAATGGATAATGAAGGCAATAATTGCTGGAACAGATCCTTGTTCTATATCAGAAAAGATAATTGAACATAATATCTCCCCTTATGCAGTAGACAGAAGTTTAAATAGGATTCCCATATATATATTTGAACTAAATGACAGTTATAGAAGCTTAAAAGAATTAGAATTGTTTATGGGAGAAGATATAAGAGAAAGTACTATTTCTTTTGATTTAAATAGATATCCTACAAAAGAAGAAATTAAAGAACTTACTACTTATTGTCTTCACGATGTTAGGATGACTTTTAAAGTGTTTCAAGAGGTCTATTATAAGTATGAAGCACAACTGGGATTAATAGAATATTTTAACTTAGATGAAAGTATGATCAACAAGACGGAGGCTCAGTTAAGTGCATATATTCTTGGGGCTAAAAAGCCTAACTATCCTAGAGAAGATGTAGCAGACTTTGAAATAGTTAATACTATAGAACTTAGTAAGTATAATAATATAAAACATTGGTATGAAGATTATAATAATAGAGATTTTAAAAAATATTTAAGAGCCAATGTATATGGAGTTGACACAGATTTTGGATGGGGAGGTCTTCATTCTGCAAGAAAAAAATATGAATGTGAAAATTTCATTGTAAATTCTGATGTTAGTTCCTTTTATCCATCTATTATGATAGAATATGGACTTCTTAGTAGAAACGTGCAAAATCCAGGCAAATTTAAAGAAATAAGAGATGCAAGATTCAAATTTAAAAGAGAAAAAAATCCTATAGAAAAATCACTTAAACTTGTACTTAACTCCACGTATGGTGCATGTTTAGATATAAATAATGATTTATATGATCAAAGACAAGGTATAGCTATTTGTGTTAATGGGCAATTATTACTTCTTGATTTAATAGAAAAAGTTGAATTAACCTTTGGTGATAGAGCAGAATTTATACAAGGAAACACAGATGGTGTTATGTTTAAATTTAACTCTAAAGAAGATGTAGATAAATATTTAGAAATATGTCAAGAGTGGAGCAAAAGAACAAAAATGAACTTAGATCATGATTTTATAAAAAAAATAATTCAAAAAGATGTAAATAATTATGTTTACGTTAAAGAAGATAAAAGTGTAAAAAGCAAGGGTGCTTATGTAAAAAAACTAAGCTTAATAGATAATGATTTACCTATTGTGAATAAAGCTATTAAAGAAAAGTTAATCAATAATATAGAAATAGAAAGAACTGTTAATAATAGTAATGATTTAATAGATTTTCAAAAATGTGTAAAAATCACAGGTAAGTATAGTCATGCAGTTTATGGTAAAGAAAATATAAATCTTAAAGTTCTTAGAGTATTTGCAAGTAAATTAAGTATTGATAATGCCATAATGAAAATGAAAAGTGATGGAAAATTAGAAAAGATAAGCTATACACCTGATAGAGTTTTTATTGATAACAGTCAGGTTATTAATAAAGAAATACCACAGAAGCTGGATAAGTCATGGTATATTCAGTTGGCAAAAGATAGGCTGGAAAGTTTTATTCCAGAAAATTCATTTACTTTATTTGATTATTTTAATATGATTTAAATATGAAAAAAGAGCCGTATAAAATACGACTCTTTTATTTGGGCTAGCGTCATACTTATACTAGATGTATAAGTTCCCACTTATGAATATAATTATAAGTTATCCATTCACAAAAGTAAATGGAATTATTTGTAAAATAAGCCGTAATTTTAAATAAGATAAGGTTAAAAAATTCTACTCTACTGTGGAATATTATTTAAGATAAAAGAAGGTACGTCTTGGACAGGTATATTTAGAACTGTGGCAAATTCCTCATCTATTAATTTTTCAGCAGTTTTTTTAAAATCTTCATCCGTTTTAGATATTTTTTTCCCAATAGATAATTTCTCTTGTTCGATAAGAGCAATACTTTTTACTAACTGAGCTAGTTCTTCACACTCGTTATTTTTTATTACTGATTTAAAGTGCTCACTTCTTTGTCTATCGTTTTCAATTTTAAGTACATCTAGATTAGGTATACTTTTTATTATTGATAGTACTTCTTTTTCTGATAGAAGGTGTCTCATAAGTACTTTTTTATTGTCGGTAGGAACTTTGATGATAGTATTTTTATCAGAATAAACTGGTTGTATTACATAATAGGATTTACGGCCTATGTAGATGTTTTCTTCCTCTACAATATCTAATATTTTACAAACACTCATTGAACCATAAATTACATAATCATTTTTGCTAAACATGTAAGAATCACCCCTTATAATAGTAATTTTGATAAATGGGATTAACTTATCAAAATTTTACGCTATACTTATATTCTATCATACTTTGCATTGTGTATGTAAGATTTATAAAATACACAAAAATAAACCTATGGCTAGTTAGCTATAGGTTTATTTTTTGAAGAACTTCATAATTAATAATGCATATAAAAATCCTATTTATAAAAACTAATAACAGATTTTATTGATAGGAGGCAAAAATGAATTGTAAGTGGGTTTCTAATGAAGATAGAAATTTAAGTTGTTGTAGAGGTGCTGACTCATCTGGATATTGTCTTTTTCATAAAGAAAATAAAAATAAAAGAGAAAGAGCTTTATTTAAGGCTTATATAAAAAAAGGTAAAATTAGCGATTTTACAGGATTTTATTTTGAAGATAAATTTGATATTAATGAAATAGTAAATTTTGAGTATGAAAAGTTAAAATTCTGTGAGTCTATATTTAAAGAAGAAGGCAATTTTAGTAATTTTATATTTAAAAGCACTGTAGATTTTACAAATGTGAAATTTGAATCTTGCGTTTATTTTAATCAATCGACTTTTTTAGGAGATTGTATATTCAATAAAACTATTTTTAATTATAAATATATAAATGAAGAAGTATTTGAAAAATTACATTGTAATGGACAAAAATTTGTAGTAAGAAAATGTGTTAATTTTCCTCGTTTAGATGGAATTGTTTTTTCTCCATATACGAAATTTATTTTAAAAGATACATATTATAATGAAAAAAATTATTTATGCGGAAGGAATAATTATAAAATAGCGAGAATACAGGCAAAAATAATAGAAGATAACGAAAATATTGGTTATTATTATTATAATGAAAGAAATTATGCTAGTAATTTCTTGAAAATCAATAAATATAAGGGATACATGGATTATTTAGCTAATGATTTTTTTGACTTTTTATCAAAATATTTTATAGGTTATGGTGAAAAGCCTATAAAGCTACTATTAATAAGCTTTTCAATTATAAGTTTATTTGCTTTTATATATTTGTTTACAGGAATAAATAGTCTTTATCACGGATTAATAAAGATAAATTTATTAAATAATACATACTCACTTTATGAACTTGTTACTTTTTATATGGAAGCTTGGTATTTTTCAATGATGACATTTAGCACTGTAGGATACGGTGATTTTATTGCATTTGGTTTATTGAGCAAAATATTAGTATGTATAGAAGTTTTTTTGGGAATAACAATACATGCCACATGGACGTCTGTATTATTCTCAAGAATGATAAAATAATTCTAGAAAATAATTCAAGATTATTACGCAATTAAAGGGGGAAAATAATTTAGACTAAAGTTACCAAGAAGGTGAGAATTTTGAAAAAGGGAGCACAAGTATTACTAGTTTTACTAATCATTATAAGTATTGTTACTCCTAGTATTTCTTATGGCGAGAATACGAATGTGGACAAGTTTTCTAAGTCATCCATACTAATTGATCAAGACACTGGTAGAGTTTTATATGGGAAAAATCCTGATGAAAAAAGGCCTTTAGCCAGTCTTAGTAAAATGATGACCTTTTTAATTGCTATAGAGGCAATTAATAATAAGGAGGTAAATCCTCAAGATGTTATTGTAGTAGACAAAGATATAGCAAAAGTAAGAGGATCTTCTTATAAGTTAAAAGAAGGAGAAGAGGTACCACTTATAGAGCTTATGAAGGGTTTAATGATAGTATCAGGAAATGATGCAGCAGTAGCAATATCAAAACATATTGGAAAAAGTGAAGAAAAGTTTGTAGAGAGAATGAATAAAAAAGCAAAAGAAATAGGAATGACAAACACCTCATTTGTAAACTGCAATGGTCTTCCAATATATAGTTTATCAGATCCTAAAAAACCACCAAAAGAAAATATTTCTACAGCAAGAGATATTGCTAAACTAGGTAAATTTATGATGGATAACTATGAAAAAGAAGTAACAGCCATAACAGATATGCAAACTTACACTTATTCCAAAAGAGGTTTTTGTAAAAATAATACCAATGGACTTCTTTCCATAATACCTGAAGTAGATGGAATAAAAACAGGGTATACAGGAAATGCAGGATATTGTTTAGCTTTTTCCATGAAAATTAATGAAGATACTAAAAATATAGAAAATAGGTTGATAGGGGTATCTCTTGGAGCTAATCATAAAAATAAAAGAATTCAAGCGTGTCTTGCAATGCTTAAGTATGGAAAGGAAAACTTCACCACTCAAAAAGTTATGAGTAAAGAAGATTTAATTGGTAAAAAATATTTAAAAGGACTAGAAGAGTTAGAAATAACTTTAGAAAGTGAAGAAGATTTAATAATTGTGAAAAAAAACGATGAAAATATAAACACACAACTCACTTTCAAAGAAATTAAATTACCAATTAAAAAAGGTGATGTATTAGGTGTAATTAAATATTATAATGATGATGGAGAAATTTTAGGTGATAGTAAAATTGTAAGTAGAGAAGATTTATGTGATATTTCATTAAAAACAAGAATAAAAATTTTGTTTGCAGATTAATATCTAAAAATTAGTTAATAATTATAATGTAAGGTTATATTAAATTATATTGAAATTTATTTTTTCCTATGTTATACTATCAGAGGTGAAAAAATAAAATATAAAGATCACACACGGCGATGGGATCCTTAAAAGGTGCCATAAATGGTTTTTTAGGGAGTTGATCATGCCGGAGGTACAAAACCAAGGAGGTACAAAATGGCAGTAATATCAATGAAACAATTATTAGAAGCTGGTGTTCACTTTGGACATCAAACAAGAAGATGGAATCCTAAAATGTCAAGATTCATCTTCACAGAAAGAAACGGAATCTATATAATAGATTTACAAAAAACAGTTAAAAAAGTTGAAGAAGCTTACAAATTCGTTAAAGAAGTAGCTGAAACTGGAAAGCCAATCTTATTCGTAGGAACTAAGAAACAAGCTCAAGAAGCTATAAAAGAAGAAGCTGAAAGATGTGGAATGTTCTTCGTAAACGAAAGATGGTTAGGTGGAATGCTAACTAACCACCAAACAATTCAAACAAGAATTAAAAAATTAAGAGAATTAGAAAAAATGGAAGCTGAAGGTGTATTCAACGTTCTTCCTAAAAAAGAAGTTATAAAATTAAACGCTGAAAAAGAAAAATTAGAAAAATACTTAGGCGGAATAAAAGACATGCCTGAATTACCAGGAGCTATATTCGTAGTTGACCCAAGAAAAGAAAATATAGCTATACAAGAAGCTCACAGATTAGGTATACCAGTAGTTGGTATAGTTGATACAAACTGTGACCCAGATGAATTAGATTTCCCAATACCAGGAAATGATGATGCTATAAGAGCTGTTAAATTAATAACTGGTGCAATGGCTACTGCTGTAATAGAAGGTAGACAAGGTGCTGAAGAAGAAGTTGTTGAGGAAGAAGCTCAAGAACAATAAAAAAAAATAAATGGTAAGGGGGGTTCCCTTACCATTTAGAATATATAGGAGGAATAATAATGGCTAACATAACTGCACAAATGGTTAAAGAATTAAGAGAAACTACTGGAGCTGGAATGCTTGATTGTAAAAAAGCTTTACAAGAAGCTGAAGCTAACATGGAAAAAGCAATAGATTTATTAAGAGAAAAAGGTTTATCAAAAGCTGCTAAAAAAGCTGATAGAGTTGCTGCTGAAGGTTTAGTAACTATAGAAGTAAATGCTGATAATACTGCTGCTGCAATAGTAGAAGTAAACTCAGAAACTGACTTCGTTGCTAAAAACGAAGATTTCAAAGTATTCGTTAAAGATGCTGCTGAAATGGCATTAGCTACTGAAGCTACTGAAATAGAAGCATTATTAGCTGAAAACCACAAAGAAGGAAAAGCGTTAAAAGACGTATTAAACGATAGAATAGCTAAAATAGGTGAAAAATTAGACTTCAGAAGATTCGAAAAATTAACTACTGAAGGCCAAATAGCTGGATACATACATGGAGCTGGAAAAATAGGTGTTTTAGTTGAATTATTAACTGAATCAAGAGATGAAAAAGTATTAGCAATGGGTAAAGATATAGCTATGCAAGTTGCTGCTATGAACCCAAAATACGTTTCAAGAGATGATGTTGATCAAACTTATATAGCTCATGAAACAGAAGTTTTAACTGCTCAAGCGTTAAACGAAGGAAAACCTGCTAACATAGTTGAAAAAATGGTTAAAGGTAGATTAGAAAAAGAATTAAAAGAAGTTTGTTTATTAGAACAAACATTCGTAAAAGATTCTGATTTAACTATAAAGAAATTAGTAGCAAACACTGCTAAAGAAGTTGGTTCAGACATACAAGTTGGTAGAGTTGTAAGATTCGAAGTTGGTGAAGGTATAGAAAAGAAAGAAGAAAACTTTGCTGAAGAAGTTGCTAAGCAACTTAAGTAATAGTTAACCAAAAGAGAACACTTATGTGTTCTCTTTTTTGAAAATGAAATAAATAATAAAAAAATATATATGAAATGCAGACGGGAGGATTTCTATGGAACCTAAGTACAAAAGAGTATTACTTAAGCTAAGTGGTGAAGCACTAGCTGGTGACAAAGGATTTGGAATAAACAATGAAGTTGTTAATGAAATAGCAGTGGCTATTAAAAAAGTACAAGAAATTGGTGTTGAAGTTGCTGTTGTAGTAGGTGGAGGAAACTTCTGGAGAGGAAGAACTTCTGAAGGTATGGATAGAACAACAGCTGACTACATAGGAATGCTTGCTACAGTTATGAATGCTATGGCTCTTCAAGATGCCTTAGAAAATATAGATGTACAAACTAGAGTACAAACTGCAATAGAAATGAAAGAAATTGCAGAACCATATATAAGAAGAAAAGCTGTAAGACACTTAGAAAAAGAAAGAGTTGTAATATTTGGTTCGGGAACTGGAAATCCATATTTTTCAACTGATACAGCTGCGGCACTAAGAGCAGCAGAGATGGAATCGGAAATAATATTATTAGCTAAAAAAGTAGATGGTGTGTATGATAAAGATCCAGTTTTACATGCAGATGCTAAAAAGTTTAATGAATTATCATATATAGAAGTATTACAAAAAGAATTAAAAGTTATGGACTCAACTGCAACATCTTTATGTATGGATAATAGTATTCCAATAAAGGTATTTGAGCTAACAACAGAGAATATATTAAAAGCAGTGTACGGAGAAAATATAGGAACAACTGTACATTAATAAAAAACTAATTAAACGAAGGAGGAGTAAAAATGAAAGAAGTACAAAACAAATTACAACAACAAATGGATAAAACAATTGAAGCTTTAAAATTTGAATTTTCAACTATAAGAGCTGGTAGAGCTAATGCACAAATGTTAGACAAAATAAGAGTAGATTATTATGGAACTCCAACTCCAATTAATCAAGTTGGATCTATCTCAGTACCAGAACCAAGAACTTTAATGATAAGTGCTTGGGACAAAAGTGCAATGAAAGAAATAGAAAAAGCTATAAGAAACTCAGATTTAGGCTTAAATCCAACTAATGATGGAGAGGTTATAAGAATAAACGTTCCAGCATTAACTGAAGAAAGAAGAAAAGATCTTTGCAAGCAAGCTAAAAAAGCTTCGGAAGAATTTAAAGTAAGAATAAGAAATGAAAGAAGAGACGCTAACGATAGACTTAAAAAGTTAGAAAAAGAAGGCGAAATAACTGAGGACGAATTAAAAAAAGCACAAGATAATGTGCAAAAAATGACTGATAAATATATTAAAGAAATAGATGTATTATTAGATGCTAAAGAAAAAGATATAATGGCGGTATAATAACTTTGAAAAAGTACTATGAGCTATTAGGCCTTCCTTTGGATGAAGTTAAAGAATATTTCGATAATAAAGAAATAAAATATACGACAACAATTCTTCAAGGTAAGAAAGATAAGGATAAGTTAATTTATCCCAGAGTAATCAAAATTTCACAAAAAGAAAATAACGTAGAGTTATTTGTAACTTACTTTTCTGGCTCCTTAATATAAGGAGTCAGAAATAATATTTGGAGTATGAATATGAAAAACAATTTGTTTTATGATATAGATTTAAACAGAGTACCCAAGCACATAGCCATCATAATGGATGGTAACGGGAGATGGGCTAAAAGCAAGTTTTTGCCTAGAACTGCAGGACATAAAGCTGGTGTAGAAACTATAAGAACAGTACTTAGAGAATGTAAAAAGCTAAGTGTTAAGCATGTTACCTTATATGCATTTTCAACAGAAAACTGGAAAAGACCTAAATTAGAAGTAGATACATTGATGAATTTATTATCTACTTATTTAAAAAATGAAGTAGCTACATTACATAAAGAAGATGTTAAGTTAACAGCAATAGGAGATATAGATAATTTACCAAACCAATGTGTAAAAGAATTAAATAAGGCCATAGAATTAACTAAAAATAATACAGGATGCAATTTAAATTTAGCTTTAAACTATGGTGGAAGATTAGATATAAAAAATGCACTAGTTGATATTATAAAAGATGTTAAAGTTGGTAAAATAAACTTAGATGAAATTGACGAAAATACTATAAGCAATCATTTAAGCACAAAAAGTATTCCAGATCCAGATTTAGTAATAAGAACTAGTGGAGAAGAAAGGCTTAGTAATTTTTTATTATGGGAAGTTGCATATGCAGAGTTTTACTTCACAAATGTTCATTGGCCTGATTTTGATGAAAAAGAACTTCAAAAAGCTATTTTCACATATCAAAATCGAGATAGACGATTTGGTGGAATAAAATAAGGAGAATACCTATGAGAACAAGAGTTATAGCAGGATTATTATTAGTTCCATTATTTATCCTTATAATATTTGGAGGAACACCTTTATATATAGGAGAAGCTATAATAATCTCAATTGCCTTAAATGAATTTTATAAGGCATTTGAACAAAAGGATATTAAGCCATTATATTATATAGGTTATATTTTTTCTATTTATTTACTAATTAAAAACTATCTTCAATTACCAATATTTTATACTTATACATTAATATTTATATTATTCTTAATATCGATAATACCCATGTTAACTGTAAAAATAAATATTATAGATATAGTAGTTACCTTCTTTGGAGTTTTTTATGTGGCAGTATTAATAGACTTTATAGTGCTAACTATGGATAATTTCTCAAAAGGAGATATTTATGTTTGGTTAATATTTATAATTGCATTTATGACAGATACATTTGCCTATTTTGCAGGTTATTTATTTGGAAAGCATAAGCTAATTCCTAAAGTAAGTCCTAAAAAGACTGTAGAAGGAAGTGTAGGAGGAATATTAGGCTCTACATTAATATGTTTGGCATTTGGGTATTTCTTTAATATTGATTTAAAAGTAATAGTATTTTTAGGTTTCTTTGGAAGTATTGTTGCTCAATTTGGAGATTTATTTGCCTCTTCAATAAAAAGATATGTTGGAATTAAAGATTATGGGAAATTAATACCAGGACATGGTGGAATACTAGATAGATTTGATAGTGTAATATTAGTCGCACCATTCGTATATAGTGTAATAAACTTATTTATAAAATGATTTAGCTTCAGTTAGGACTGAAGCTTTTTTGCTTACAATAATAATTATAAATTTTGAACTAAGAGAATTTTGAGCAAGGTCGTTGTATGAAATTTTATAGCGCTCACACAGTGGCTTAAAGAGATATCAAAATTGTTCACTGACATGTCGATGGAGCAAAGCGAATTTTTTATTTGAAATTTTGATGAATATTACAAATAATAATAGTAATAATGATATAATACATAAGTAAAGACAAATTATAATATATGACTGAGAAAGGAATTTTTTATGAAAAAAATTACTATACTAGGTTCTACAGGATCTATAGGTACTCAAACTTTAGATGTAGTTAGAAAAAATAAAGATAAGTTTGAAGTAGTTGCTATTTCTGCAAATAGCAGTGTAGATTTATTATTAGAACAAATATTAGAATTTAATCCTAAATATGTTGCAGTTTATAATGAAGAAAGTGCAAACAAATTAAAGAATATGATTCCAAATAATATATATATAGAAGTGTTAAGTTCTATGGAAGGATTAGTTAGGATATGTGAATTAAAAGAAGTAGATATCGTATTAACTGCTGTTGTTGGAATGATAGGACTTGTGCCAACTATGGCTGCAATAAAAGCAAAAAAAACAATAGCACTTGCCAATAAGGAAACACTAGTTACAGCTGGTGAGATTGTAATGGAAGAAGCCAAGAAAAATAATGTGGATATTTTACCAGTGGACAGCGAGCATAGTGCTATATTCCAATGTTTAAATGGTGAAAGAAAAAAGGATGTCGAAAAGATAATATTAACAGCTTCAGGTGGTCCTTTTAGGGGTAAAAATAAAGAAGAGTTAATTAATGTTACAAAAAATCAGGCGCTTAAACATCCAAACTGGGATATGGGAAGAAAAATAAGTATAGACTCGTCAACACTTATGAATAAAGGCTTGGAAGTAATAGAAGCAAAATGGTTATTTGATGTGGATGTGGAAGATATTGATATAGTAGTTCATCCACAAAGTATAGTTCATTCCATGGTATCTTTTAAAGATAGTTCAGTAATGGCTCAACTAGGATGCCCAGATATGAGATTACCAATAGAATATGCTCTAACTTATCCAGAAAGATCTGAAACAGATTTTAAAAGATTAGATTTAGCTAAAATAGCTACTTTAACTTTTGAAAAGCCAGATATGGAAACATTCCCTTGCTTACAATTGGCATTTAAAGTATTAAAGTTATGTGGAACGTACCCAACAGTATTAAATGCTGCCAATGAAGTTTTAGTAAATGAATTTTTAGATGATAAAATTGGATTTTATGACATACCATATTACATAGAAAGAAGTTTAGAGCAGCATAATAATAGAAGTAATCCAACTTTAGAAGATATTTTAGAAGTTGACAAAGAAACTAGAGAATTTTTATCTAACTTACTTAAATAATAGTATTAGAATTAGGAAGGTGAATGTATGACTATAATAGCAGCTTTATTACTTTTTGGAGTAATAATATTAATACATGAATTTGGTCATTTTATTTTTGCAAAGAAAAATGGAATTACAGTTCATGAGTTTGCAATAGGTATGGGACCAAAATTATTTAGTAAAGAAAAAAATGGAACGATGTATTCAATTAGGATTTTACCAATAGGTGGATATGTATCTATGGAAGGTGAAGATGAAGACTCGAATAAACCAGGTTCATTCGGGACAAAATCCATACTTCAAAGAGCCAGTGTTATATTTGCAGGACCATTTTTCAACTTAGTTTTGGCTGTGATTTTTTTAATACCGGTGTATATTTACATGGGATCTCCAACAACTACTTTAGAAATATTAGATAATACTCCAGCATCTAAGGCAAATTTACAATCTGGAGATATAGTAAAAAGTGTAAATGGAAAAGAGATAAATTCATGGAATGAATTTACTAAGGTAATATCTTCTTCTAAGGGAGAAGAATTAAACATCGCTGTTGATAGAAACAATAAAACAGTAAAAGTAAATGTTGTGCCAGAAAAAAATGAAGATGGAACATACAAGATAGGTGTAACCTATAAAAAAGATAGAAACATAATTAATGCAATAAAGCAATCATTTATAGCCACAGGACAAATGACAATGCAAATGATAACTTTCTTAAAACAAATGATAACAGGAACTGTGCCAGGTGGATTTACAAATTCTGTTGCAGGTCCAGTAGGTGTAATTAGTATAGTATCAGGAGCAGCTAAAACAGGTATAATGAACTTACTATACTTAGGTTCAATAATAAGTTTAAACCTTGGAATAATAAACTTAGTTCCATTCCCTGCGTTAGATGGAGGAAGATTATTATTACTTTTCATTGAGTGGATAAGAGGTGGAAAGAAAATAAATCCAGACAAAGAAGCTATGATTAATATGATAGGTTTTTGTGCATTAATGGCATTTATGGTTTTCATCACTTATAATGATGTAACTAAATTATTTAAAGGCATAATTAAATTCTAAATAGATAAGCAGAAGGTGAAATTTTGAGTTATAATAGGAAAAAAACGAGAGAAGTATCTTTAGGTAATATAAAAATTGGAGGAAATAATCCAATTGCAGTTCAGTCTATGACAACAACAGATACTAGAGATGCTGTGAAAACAATAGAACAAATAAAAAGATTAGAAGAAGCAGGATGTGACGCAGTAAGAGTTGCTGTTCCTGATATGGAAGCTGCTGAAAATTTAGGTAAAATAAAAGCAGGAATACATATACCTTTAATCGCAGATATACATTTTGACTACAAGTTAGCTTTAAAAGCCATAGAAGAAGGCGTAGACGGTATTAGAATAAATCCAGGGAATATTGGAAGTATTGATAGAGTAAAGGCTGTAGTTGAAAAATGTAAAGAAAGAAACTTGAAAATAAGAATTGGAGTAAATGGTGGTTCTTTAGAAAAACATTTACTAGAAAAATATGGCCATGCCACACCAGAGGCTCTTGTTGAAAGTGCTTTAGCACATATTAAGATTCTAGAAGACCTAGATTTTTATAACATAGTAATATCTTTAAAATCTTCAGACATATACACTGCAGTAGAAGCGTATACCCTTATGAGTGAAAAAGTTGATTATCCTCTTCACTTAGGTATAACTGAGGCTGGTGGAATTAAAAAAGGAACTATTAAGTCATCTATAGGTGTTGGTTCCCTTTTAATGAATGGAATTGGTGATACTATAAGAATTTCATTAACAGGAGATCCTGTAGAAGAAGTTCATGTGGGTAAAGATATACTTAGAAGTTTGAATTTATTAAATGATAAAATAAAAATAGTATCTTGTCCAACTTGTGGAAGATGTAATATTGATTTAATAAGTGTAGCAAATGAAGTAGAAGAAAAAATAAAAGATATAAATAAAAATATGACAGTAGCTATTATGGGATGTGCTGTTAATGGTCCTGGTGAAGCTAGAGAAGCTGATATAGGCATTGCTGGTGGAAAAGGAGAAGGTCTTTTATTTAAAAAAGGTGAAATTGTTAGAAAAATAAAAGGTGATTCACTAGTAGAAGAGTTACTAGAAGAAATAAATAAATTTGATAAATAGAATTTGTAGAAGGCGAACTTTAATTAGTTCGTCTTTTTTATTTTAAAAATCCATTTTAGCACAAAATTAATTAGAAGTTTTACTAAATTGTTGAATGTTGAGAAGATGAGTGGTACAATATATGATAAACAACTTTAGAATATATATAAGTTGTTTGTATGGGAGGGAGATATTATGATAGAAATAAAAAACATATCTAAAAAAGTAGGAAAGAAAACTATATTAGATGATGTTTCCTTGAAAATAGAGGATGGTAGTTTTGTTGTTCTAATAGGGCCTAGTGGTTGTGGTAAAACTACTACCTTAAAATTAATAAATAAATTAATTGAGCCTACAAAAGGAGAGATATTCATAAATGACAGGCCTATATCTAAGGAAAGTCCTATAAAGTTAAGAAGAAATATTGGGTATGTAATACAAAGTGTAGGATTATTTCCTCATATGACAATAAAAGAAAATGTAGAATTAATTCCGAAATTAAAAAAAGAAAAGGCAGACGAAGAGATTGAAGAAAAAACAATAGAGCTGATGAATATGGTAGGCTTAGATCCTAAAGAGTTTTTAGATAAATATCCAAGTGAACTTAGTGGTGGACAGCAACAAAGGATAGGTCTTGTAAGAGCTATTGCAACTGATGCAGAAATTATATTAATGGATGAACCATTTAGTGCATTGGACCCAATAACTCGAACTCAACTACAAGAATGGTTATATTCACTACAAGAAGAATTAAAGAAAACTATTATATTTGTTACTCATGATATGGATGAGGCATTAAAATTGGCAGACAAAATATGTATTATGAAGGATGGAAAAGTTCAGCAATATGATACAGTTGAAAATTTACTAAGAAATCCTGTTAATGAATTTGTTAAAAACTTTATTGGTAGTGATAGATTGTGGAATGCGCCAGAGTATATAAAGGCCAGAGACATAATGATTAAAAATCCTATAAGTGTAAAAAAATCAAGAACTGTTATACAGGGTATGGAAATTATGAGAACGAATAAAGTCGATAGTTTATTAGTTGTTGATAGAGATGAAAATTTCCTTGGTATTGTAACAATAAAAGGACTAAGAAGAAATGGTATTCAAAATCATTGCTTAAGTGAGATTATGGATAATGAGCCTGTATTCGTATATGATGATAATAATTTAGTTGAAATATTAGAAGTAATGAATAGAGAGGGGATTGGCCATGTACCTGTAGTCACGCGTTATAATAAATTAGCAGGTCTGATAACAAGAAGTAGTTTACTTTCTGTTTTAAGTGAGCAATTCCTTGAAATGGAGGTGAGTGTACTTGACTAATCTTATAAATTATTTATTAGCACAAAAGGGACAAATTATATCTTTGTTAATACAACATATTCAATTGACTGTAGTAGCAATTGTTGTAGCTATAATTATTGGTATACCTCTTGGAATATTAGTTTCAAAGAACGAAAAACTTAGAAAGTATATTGTAGGTATAATAAATGTGTTTCAAGCAATACCATCTATGGCATTACTTGGACTGTTAGTTCCGGTACTAGGAATTGGAAGTAAACCTGCCATAATGATGGTTGTATTGTATTCTTTATTACCGATAGTAAAAAATACTACAACAGGAATTCTTGGCATAGATAAAAATATAATTGAATCTGCAACAGGAATTGGTCTTACTTCAAAGCAAATTTTATATAAAATACAGTTGCCATTAGCTCTTCCAATAATTATGGCAGGGATAAGAATTTCGGCAGTAACTGCTGTTGGACTTATGACTTTAGCCGCATTTATAGGGGCAGGCGGTCTTGGTTATTTAGTATTTTCTGGTGTTCAAACTGTAAATAATATTATGATTTTAGCAGGTGCTATTCCAGCTTGTATTTTAGCTCTTACAGTTGACTATATATTTTCAAGAGTAGAAAAAGCTGTTATGAGTAAATATTCATCTCAAAAATCATCTACTGAAAAAAGAAAAGGTACTCATACTGGTATAAAAGTATGCACAGCTATAGTTGTAGTGGTTATATTAATCACATCCATAGTGCCTAGCTTTGGAAAAAAAGATACTATAGTAGTAGGTTCAAAGGACTATACTGAGGGGCTTATACTTGGAAACATGTATGCAGATTTACTAGAAGAGTATACTGATTATAATATTGAGAGAAAATTAAATATGGGTACAACAGTACTTTGGAGTTCCATAGTAAGTGGTGAAGTTGACATGTGTGCTGATTATACAGGAACTATTTTAATGAATATTATGAAAGAAGAAGCAACAGGAGATGCTAATGATGTATATAATCGTGTGAAAAATAATCTTGATAAAGAATATGGTATTAAAGTATTAGATCCTATTGGATTTAATAATACTTATACTTTAGCAATGGATTCTGATGTTGCAAAGAAATACAATATAGAAACTTATTCTGATTTAACTAAACACTCAGAAGGTTTTGTATTTTCGCCAACATTAGCATTCCAAAATAGAGAAGACGGTTTACCTGGATTACAGAAATATTATAATATGAAATTTAAAGAAATTAAAAGTATGGATGGAGCTTTAAGATATCAAGCCTTAAAAAGAGGAGATGCTCAAGTAATAGATGCATTTTCTACTGATGGATTATTAAAAAAATTTAATTTGAAAGTGTTAAAAGATGATAAAGAATTTTTCCCGCCTTATTATGCTGTACCATTAGTTAGGGAAGATTTAATAGCGAAATACCCTGAAACAGAGGAAGTTTTAAATAAACTAAGTGGTGTAATAAATGAAGAGGAAATGATTGAATTAAACTATAAGGTTGATGAAAAAGGTCAAACTCCAGAGAAAGTAGCTCACGATTATTTAGTAGAAAAAAATTTAATAAAGGATTAATTATAAAGCCCTTCTAAGTTGTCTATTAGAAGGGCTTTATAATGGATAAAAAACTAAATGATTTTTTGAATAATAAATCAATGAGTACAAAATATATTAATATGAAATTAATAAATAATAAAGTACATAGTATATATGTAATAAAAATAAATTAAATGTAAATGAAGCAATTTAAATAAAATATTTAGGAGCAAAAATTATGATTAAAGTATCTAAAAGAGATGGAACAATAGAAAAATTTGATAAAAGAAAAATTTTTAATGCAATATATAAATCCTCAATTAATAGTAAATTTGGAACAGATAGAGAATTGGCTAATTCTATAGCAACAATGATAGAAGAAAAAATACAAAATAAAGAAATAGAGGCAACAGCAGAAAACATACAAGATGAAGTAGAAGACTTATTAATGTCATCAAATAGAAAAGATATTGCGAAAAAATATATTATTTATAGGGATAGAAGAACTGAAATTAGAAATTCTAAGTGGAATATGGACGAGTTACAAAAGTCTATTTGGAAAAATAAATATCAGTATAAAGATGAAAGTTTCAATGAATGGGTTGCTAGAATTAGTGGTGGAAATCCTAAAATTGCAAAATTAATAAGAGAAAGAAAATTTTTATTTGCAGGAAGAATTTTAGCAAATAGAGGATTGTATAGAGATAATATAAAAGTTACTTATTCAAACTGCTATGTATTAGAACCACCAGAAGATAATATAGAAAGCATATTTGATACAGCTAAAAATTTAGCAAGGACTTTTTCTTATGGTGGAGGTGTGGGAATAGATATTTCCAAACTTAGACCAAATGGAGCAGCAGTTCATAATGCAGCAAAAACCACATCAGGTGCTGTATCATTTATGGATTTATATTCAATGACAACAGGTCTTATTGGGCAAAAGGGACGACGTGGGGCATTGATGATTTCCATGGATATAAGTCATCCTGATATTGAAGAATTTATAGATGTGAAAACTGATTTAGAAAAAGTTACTAAGGCAAACATATCTGTAAGAATAAGTGATGAATTTATGGAAGCTGTTAAAAATAAAGAAAAATATACTTGTAAATTTGTAGTGGAAGCAACAAAAGAAGAAATAATAAAAGAAGTTAATGCTTATGATTTATTTATGAAATTAGTAAAAAATAATTGGGACTATGCAGAACCAGGAATGTTATTTTGGGACAACATAAGTAAATATCACTTATTAAGCGAAGATAAGGAATTTAAACATGATGGCGTAAATCCTTGTGCAGAAGAGCCTCTTCCAGCAGGAGGAAGTTGTTTGCTTGGTTCCATAAACCTATCGGAATTTGTTGTGGAACCATTTACAGATAATGCCATATTTGATATGGAAAAATTCAAAGCTTGTGTAGCAGATTGTATACTAGGATTAAACGAGGTTTTGGAAGAAGGACTTTCCCTTCATCCTCTAAAACAACAACAAAAGAGTGTTTCTGAATATAGACAAATAGGTCTTGGTGTTATGGGCATAGCTGATATGCTTATAAAATTAAAGATTAGATATGGTTCACAAGAATCAATTAATCTATGTAATGAAATTTCAAAAAATATGTTAAATAGTGCAGTGAAAAAATCAGCCTTATTATCAAAAGAACGAGGGGCTTTTGAAAAATACAATGAAGAAGAAGTGTTTAAATCACCTTTCTTTATAAACAACATAAATGAAGATGTTAAAGAATTAGTAAAGAAATATGGACTTAGAAATTCACAAATATTAACAATACCACCAACAGGCTCCATATCTACCATGCTTGGCATAAGTGGAGGAATAGAGCCTATGTTTAATATTTCATACACAAGAAAAACAGAAACACTTCATTCACAGGATGTTTACTACAAAGTATATACTCCAATAGTAAAAGAATACATGAATTTAAAAGATATTACTGATGAAAATGAACTGCCAGATATATTTGTAACAGCTATGAGTCTTAAACCAGAAGAAAGAATAGCTATGCAAGGAATTTGGCAAAAACATATTGATGCATCCATATCATCAACTATAAATTTACCCTATGAAGCTAAAGTAGAAGACATTTATAATATTTATATGTCTGCTTGGGAAAATAAGCTTAAAGGTATAACGATATACAGAGATGGTTGTGAAAGAAGTGGCGTATTATTAAATGATAAAAAAGATAAAAATAAGAAAGAAGAAAAAATAGAAAAGTCTGATGAAAACCATGTTGAAGACGGACATGAAAAATTTATTTGTCCAGAGTGTGGAAATGAATCTATTATTCCAACAGGTGGTTGTACAATATGTCTTCAATGTGGTTATAGTAAATGTAACTAAAGAAAAACAGTTGTTATGTAAATAACAACTGTTTTTCTTATTTATTCAAAATGAAAAGTTTAAAGTATTTTAAACTTATAAGGGACTATTCCAGTTTATATTATCTCCTCTAGATGTATCTAATACAAATCCAGCCATATTTATTCTTTTTTCTATGCAATTTCTACATTCAGCAGCCTCATCACCCATGCAAATTTTATTATCATACAAAGCGTATTTAGAACGAACATCTGTAGGTGAAAGATTTGGCATAACTACATTACATCCAGCATTTAAACCTGCTTCACGCCCCTTTGGATTAATAGTACCAAGTGCAGTAGTTGCAGGTAGAAGCACAGATGGAAGTAAAAGTCGTGTAAGAGCTAAAACAATAATAGATTTTTCAAGAGAACCAGTAGGTTCATCTTTAAAAATAGTATCATGATGAGGAATGAAAGGACCTATACCAACCATTTCTGGATTTAAATCTTTTAAAAAAATTAAATCTCCAGCTATATTTTCATTAGTTTGGTATGGAGAATCAACCATTAATCCTGCACCAACTTGATATCCAATTTCTTTTAAATCTCTAAGACAATTAATTCTATTTGATAATTTTAAATTTTTAGGATGTAGCTTTTTATAATGTTCTTCTGTGGCAGTTTCATGCCTTAACAAATATCTATCAGCTCCAGCATGAAAAAATTTTTTATAAGAGTCATAAGATTTTTCGCCTATAGACAAGGTTATAGCACAATCAGCATATTTATATTTTATTGATTTTATAACCTCAATAATTTTATCATCAGTAAAATAATTATCTTCCCCACCTTGTAATACAAAAGTTCTGTATCCTAATTTATATCCCAAATCTGCACATTCCAGAATTTGTTCTAAACTTAGTCGATATCTCGAAATATTTTTGTTTGAGCATCTTATACCGCAGTAGTAGCAATCATTTTTACAGTAGTTTGTAAATTCAATCAAACCCCTCATATATACCTTATTATCATAAAACTTTCTTCTAGTAGTTACAGCTTTTTCACATAAATAATCAACCTCATCACCCTTAATATTATCAAGTATATAGAGGAGCTCATTTTTATTTAATGAATTTTCTTCATATAGTTTGTCAATTAACTTTATTATATTCATATTTTCCTCCTAATATTTTCATATGAATTCAACAAATAATGCTAAATTTTTAATTAAAAAAGAGACAACAAAAGTACATAATTAACTATTATTTTAAATAAAATAAAGTCAAATTTAATCTAATAAGGTCTACTTATAATTTAAGAAAATACAACTTTACAATAAAAAAACTTTTCTCAAAAGTAATTAAACTAATGAAAGAAAAGTTAGTATTTTTGTAAATAAAGTTATGTATTGATATAAACTAATTTCCTTACAGATCAGTCAATACTTTTCTGGTAGGTAGTAAATTTTTATTAAATTGTATCTAAAGAAAATCTCTAAATACAATGATTAAAAACATATATACAAAAAGTATAATATGAAAATAAATAAAAAGCCATAATTATTTTAAAAAAGATGTTTTAAAATAGTTTTGGCAAGAAAAATATGTTTAAATATTATAAAAAAGACTACTAAGCTTTAAACTTAGTAGTCTTTTTTGTAATAAATCTAAGTGTTTGATTCTTCTAATTCTTTTAAATATATAGTATATCCTATAGCAGCCCCAAAATAACCTAGTACTTTTACTAAGGAAAAAACAGTAATAATCCTCAATCCCTGGTTACTATTTTCATTAAATATTTCAAAATTAGAACTATCGTCAGATGGGTCTGAAGTAACTATGCCTAATTCTAACATATAATTTATTAAGTTGTCGCCTGCAAATATAATCATAGCAAGTAAAAATATTACACTTACCATTTGTGCTATTTCTGCAGATTTTAATTCATTATCCAGTATAACTGGATTATATTTTTCTACATTTGATGCGGACTCTAGTATGGCTTTTTCCGAATAGTTATACTCAATAAAGTTAAGAAAACATCCGATCATAAAAAGCATAGTAGCAAATCTTCCATTTTGAAGAAGTTTTATTTGAATGTTTGTTTCATCAGATAAATTTTTTTTACTAATCCTGGATTTAGATAATGCCATATTTTAACCTCCACAAATTATAGATTTGGATAAATAGTTATAAATATTATATGAATACTATATTAAGATAATGTTTATTAGAGATATATTTTATTATAAAAGGCGATATAATTATAGAAAATTTTTAAAAAATAAATTTTACAAAAACTACCTAATTTTACAGATAATTTTTTTTGCTTTAGAAAATTATTCTACACAAATAAAAAATTTAAAAATAGAGATAATAGTATTTAAAGACATAACTTAAAATGGAGGGTAATTTAAATGAAAAAATTTTTAACACTAACTTTGTCTTTACTTTTACTTTTTACTGCAGTAGCTTGTAGTAACAAAACTAAAACAGAAACAAAAACAGGAACTAAAACAGAAACTACAGATAAAGTAGCGGATAAAACTTATTTAAACACTTATACAGGATTATACGACAAAAATCTTGGAACATTATCTGACTATAACATGTATACAGATGTTAATACAGTGACTAACACTTATAAAGAAAAAAAATATCCTGGTAATGAAAAATATTTAAATGATGTAAAAGCTGCTTACAAAGATAGCAAAGAAAAAATTCAAGCATTTGTAGATGGATTAAAAAATGATGGAAAAACTGAAGATTCAGAATTAAAGAAAATGCATGAAAGTTTAATTGCTGAGGGTGAAAAATCAATAAAAGATATAGATGCTAAAATAGCAAAATTAGATAAAATATCTAAAGATGATTACAATAAAACACAAGATGAATTTATTAAATTAGTAGATGATACAGTAAGAGCTGGAGAAAATGTTACTAATAATTTCGTAAAAATGTTAAAAGACATGGACACAAAATTAGGTATTACTAGAAATACTAAATAATAAAAAAATTATTTGTAAAAATAAAATAAATGATTGACATTCAAAAAGAAAATGGTTAATATTTATAACATAATAAAAATTAAAAAGACTCTTATCAAGAGAGGTGGAGGGACTGGCCCTATGAAACCCGGCAACCAGTACGTTTGTACATGGTGCTAAATCCTGCAACTATTTTTAGTTGAAAGATGAGTATAAATTAGTTATTTAGCCTAAGTTTATACTTAGGCTTTTTTAATACCATTTTTAGACAAAATTAAGAGACTTTTAAGGGGGAATAATATGATACAAATATGTGAAGTAAATAAATATTATGGAAAAACAAAAGTTTTAAATGATATTAATATGCATATAAAAGAAGGCGAGATATTTGGAATAATAGGCCATAGTGGGGCAGGTAAATCCACATTACTAAGATGCATAAATAGACTAGAAACTTATGAGGACGGAAGTATAACAGTACAAGACAGAGAAGTGAAAAATTTAGATGAAAGAGAACTTAGATTTTTAAGAAAAGATTTGGGAATGATATTTCAACATTTTTCATTATTGGAAAGAAAAACAGTATCTGAAAATGTGGCCCTACCACTAGAATGCTTTAAATATTCAAAAAATGAAATAAATAAAAGAGTAGACGAGCTTTTGTCATTGGTAGGAATTCAGGATAAGAAAAACATGAAACCCAGAAATTTAAGTGGAGGTCAAAAACAAAGAGTGGCAATAGCAAGAGCTTTAGCACTAAACCCAAAAGTACTTTTATGCGATGAAGCAACTTCAGCTTTAGATCCAAACACAACAAAATCAATATTAAGTTTATTACAAGATATAAACAAAAAGCTTAATATAACAATAATTATGGTTACTCATCAAATGGAAGTAATAAAACAAATTTGCTCTAGAGTGGCTATTATGGAAAATGGAGAAGTGTTAGAGATAGGAGATACAGAAGAATTATTTTTACAAAATTCTAAAAACTTACAAAAATTAGTGGGAGAAGATGATATCGTACTTCCAAAGGGAACTAATATCAGAATAATCTTCCCAAAAGAAATCTCTAATGACTCCATAATAACTTCTATGGCAAGGGATTTGGACATAAATTTCTCCATTATATGTGGAAAGTTAGAAAAATACAGAGAAGATATACTTGGATCATTAATTATAAATGTTGATAATGATAATAGAGAAAATATAAAAGATTATCTAGATTGGAAAAAGGTTAGATGGGAGGAGATTATAAATGAATAAAACTAGTTTATATACTTATTTAGCTGAAATACTTGGAGATGCTTTACTTCAAACATTATACATGATAATTGTGCCTACTATAGTAGCAACAATTTTAGGATTTATAATGGCAATAATTTTAGTGGTTACCAAGCCAAAAGGACTTAAGCCAAATAAAGTCGTATACAGTATTCTGGGATTTATAGTGAATATGGTTAGAAGTTTTCCATTTATTATTTTACTAATAGCATTAATTCCTTTCACAAGATTTATTGTTGGAACGTCTATTGGAGAAACAGCAGCCATAGTTCCTATTACCATAGGTGCTGCGCCATTTATTGCTAGAGTAATTGAAAATGCATTAAACGAGGTAGATGAAGGGCTGATAGAAGCTGCAAAATCCTTTGGAGCTACAAACTTACAAATAATATTCAAAGTAATGGTAAAAGAAGCGATGCCGTCAATAGTATCTGGTATTACTTTATCCATAATTTCCATATTAGGATGTACAGCCATGGCAGGAACTGTAGGAGCAGGAGGTCTTGGAAAAGTTGCCATAGTGTATGGGCATCAAAGGTTTGATACTTCAGTTATGATATATGTTGTAATTACACTTATTATAATGGTACAGCTAATACAAAGTGTAGGAGACTATGCATATAAAAAACTAAAATAAAAAATAATAAATATAAGGGGGATTTCAAAATGAAATTAAAAAAATTAATAGGATTAACATTAGTAGGAGTTATAAGTGCATCATTATTTGTAGGATGCTCAAAGTCTAGTAAAGAGGAAGATAAAACTATAAAGGTGGGAGCATCTCCAACACCACATACAGAAATTTTAGAGGTTGTAAAACCGCTATTGAAAGAAAAAGGATATGAATTAGAGGTAATACAATTTGATGATTATGTACTTCCAAATACATCTTTGGCAGAGGGAGAACTGGATGCAAATTACTTTCAACATGTTCCTTACTTAGAAGAAATGAATAAAGAAAAAGATTTAAAATTAACTTATACAGCTAAAGTTCATATTGAGCCAATGGGAATTTATTCTAAAAAACATGATAAATTAGATGACTTAAAAAATGGAGCAAAAATATCTGTACCAAATGATGCAACAAATGAAGCAAGAGCATTACAATTATTAGCTGATAATGGTATTATTGAAGTTGCTGATAAAGAATTAATAACAGCAAAAGATATAACTAAAAATCCTAAGAATGTGGAGATAGTAGAAGTTGAGGCAGCTCAAGTACCATCTACTTTACAAGATGTGGACTTTGCTGTTATAAACACTAACTTTGCTTTAAATGTTAACTTAAATCCAACTAAAGATGCTTTAGCAATAGAATCTAATGACTCACCATATGCTAACATATTAGCTTGTAGAGAAGACAATAAAGATAGTGAAAAAGTAAAAGCATTAACTGAAGCACTAACAAGTGATAAAGTTAAGTCATTTATAGAAGAAAAATATAAAGGAAGTATAGTTCCAACATTTTAATTTATAATATGTGAATTTTAATAAAAAGGAAGGATTAATATCCTTCTTTTTTAGTTTAAAATAAATAATTATTTTTTACATAGTCATTAATAATACCTTCCCTAATTGTAAACTTACTAATAATTATTTTTGATGATTGGAAATATGATATAAGGCTATTTAAAATAATTAAAGCACCTAAAAGAATATCTCCTCTACTTTTGGATATACCTGTGTTATTAACGATTTCCTCCAAAGATAGATGACTGATTTTTTTCAAAAGAATTTCTATATCATTATGATTTAACTCATAACCATGAATATTTGACATAATGTTATATTCCTTTTGATGAATTCTACCAATAGTCTTTATTGACCCACCAATTATAACTGTAGGCAAATTTTTGCATTCATTAATCCATAAAATATTTTTTAATTTCTCAAAGAGATATTCTTTAATTTGGCTTATTTCTTCATCACAAATACCATCTTTAATATGAAATTTGTTTGTAATTATTAAAGCACCCATAGGGATACTAACACTTTTTATAAGTATTTTATCTTTTACTAATCCTATCTCTACGCTTCCTCCTCCTATATCTAAATGAACATAGTTATTTAATTTATCTGGAATAGAAGAAACATAACCATAGTAACATTCTTCACTTGGTGATAATACTCTTATGCGTACTTCTAAAGAATTAGAAATATGATTTATAATCTCTGTGGAGTTTTTAATTTGTCTAAGGGATTCTGTAGCTACAGCAATTATTTCATCACAATTAAAGTCGTCACAGAATTTTTTAAAAGTAAATATAATTCCAAAGAAGTTTTTCATACCTTCAGAGGATAATTCTTTGTTTTCTCTTCCTACGAAATCAGATAATCTAGTTTGGAATTTCTTATGAAAAATCTCATTATGTAAATTATTATTTATCTCTACGATTATTAATTTTATTGAATTAGAACCAATATCAATTATTCCTAAAGTTTTCAATTTAATCCCCCCTTTATATGTCTATAAATAAATTATAGTTTAATATAATTACTTCATCAATAATTGAAAAAAATAGAGTTATACTAATATTAATAAAGAGAAAAGCATAAGTAAGGAGGATTTAATTTGGATAAAAAATTTTATAGTGCAGATGGAATAACTTTAGCTAGAAATCTTTTGAATAAATATTTAATTAGGGAGTATGATAATAAAAAAATTGTGACTAAAATAGTGGAGACAGAAGCTTATATGGGAGCTATTGATAAAGCTGCCCATGCCTACAAAAATAGAAAAAGTACTAGAACATATCCTCTATACTTAAGCGGAGGACATATTTATGTTTATTTAATTTATGGTATGTATAATTGCTTAAACCTTTCAGCTAATAAAAAAAACATACCAGAATGTGTTTTGATTAGAGCAGTTGAGCCCATAAGTTATATGGATGAAATATCTTATAATAGGTTTTTGAAACCATATAATGAATTGACTAATTATCAAAAAAAGAATCTGACAAATGGTCCAGGTAAACTTTGTAAAGGTTTAAATATAGACAGAAGTTTAAGCGGGGAAAATATATTTGGAAGTAAACTTTATATAGAAGATAATACAGATAATGATTTTGAAATTGTGCAAGACAAAAGAATTAATATAGATTATGCACAGGAAGATAAAGACAAATTATGGAGATTTTACATTAAAAACAATAAAAATGTTTCTGTTATAAATAAGCAATGATATAATTTAATAGTATTATGAAAAAGGAGGACACATTATGAAAAAAATAGGCTTTATAGGTGCGGGAAATATGGGAGGTGCAATTTTAGGAGGAATATTAAATTCTAAAATAATTGATAATGACCATATTATTGCTTCTGCAAAAAGTGACAGAACAATTGAAAGAATAAAAAGAGATTATAATGTTAATGTAAGTAAAGATTCTAAAGAAGTAGTTGAATTTTCAGACCTTATAGTAATAGGTGTCAAGCCAGAAATATATGACGAAATATTAGAAGAAATAAAAGATTTAATAGATGATAAGATAATAATAACAATAGCAGCAGGAAAAACTATTGAAGCAATGGAAAAAATTATTGGAAATGATAAAAAAATAGTAAGAACAATGCCAAATACTCCTTCCCTTGTAGGAGAAGGGATGACTTCTTTATCTCCAAATAAAAACATAAGTGAAGAAGAATTAGGTTTTGTAAAATCAATATTTAATTCTTTAGGAAAGAGTGAAGTAGTAAAAGAAGATTTAATACATGCAGTAATAGGTGCTAGTGGCTCATCAACTGCTTATGCTTTTATGTTTATAGAAGCAATAGCCGATGGTGCAGTTCGTGCTGGAATGCCAAGAGATAAGGCCTATACATTTGCTGCACAAGGAGTATTAGGAGCTGCGAAAATGGTTTTAGATACACAAAAACATCCCGGAGAGTTGAAAGACATGGTATGTTCACCAGGTGGAACAACAATAGAAGCTGTGAAAGTACTTGAAGAAGAAAAATTTAGAGGTGCTGTATTAAAAGCTATAGATTCTTGTATTAAAAAAAGTATAGAAATGAGTAAATAATATAAAAACTCCCATTATAAAATGGGAGTTTTTTTATGAAAATTTATTGATTTGTATTTTGTGAATCAAAATGTTCTTCGTTTTCACTTTGAACATTTAAAGAATTATCATCAGTATTTTTGTTACTATTTTGAGTATTATCAGTACTTTGACTATCTTGTTTATTATCAGTACTATTTGTATTATTTTCTACGTTGTTATTAGTAGGTTCTTCTTTTGATGGTGTTTGAGTATTATTTTCTTTAGATTCTTCACTGTTTGCATCCTTATTTACATTCTCGCTATTGTTATTTTTATCAGAGTCATTATTAAATAAGTTTGTAAACCAGTTAATTATCTTTTGGAAGAAACCATCAACTTCTTCACTAGAAGGTAATTTTTCAGCAGCTTTGTCTGTAGCATTTATAACTGCATTGCTTCCTAACATATTATCTTTAGTTTCACCAAGAATACCTAAATCTTTGCTTCCACCAAATAAGTTAGAGAACCAATCTCCTATAGAAGAGAATAAACCTCCTACAGAATCCATTATTCCAGAATTACCAACTTCTTTACCAGCTTCTTTTAAGTTGTCTTGAACAACATCAGAAACATTGTTTAATGTTTGTTTCATTGAATTATAGTCATATTTTTGAGCCGCTATTTTTTCCATTAAGTCAGTTATTTGTTTAATTTGAGCATCTGTTAATGTAACATTGTAATTATTAGTTACATTATTGATTATATCAGCTATTTGGGTAACATCACTTGTACCGTTTTTAATAACTTCTGCTTTTATATCATTAACAACACCAGTTGCTTCATTTTTACCTATTTTATCACCAAGATCTCCCGTAGTTATTAATTCTTCAGAAGCTAGTTCTTTTTTATCTTCATCTAATTTTTTACCAGAAGCATCTTCAAAAGCCTTCATAACACCTGTCAAAGCACCAGTACCACTTACAGGGAATACTGCAGCTATTACAGCGTTGGCATTAGTCATACCAGCAGTTGATAAGGTAGATGCCACCATTGAAGAAGTAACCCAAGTTATATTTGCAGTTTTTACATTTATTCCACCACTATTAGTTGGTTCTACGTAAGAACAAGAGTATGTTTTAGTTCCAAGTTGTGCTTCTGTAGCAACTCCCCCTAAATATTCTCTCTCTTCTTTATTATTTACCTCTAATACTTGAACTTCATTTTCCTTTACACCGAAATAACTAAATATTTTTTGTCTTTGCTCAGCTGTATTGTTGACACCTATAGTCACTACTCTAGTACCATCAGCAAAAGAAGGCACAATGCTACTTGCTATTATTGTCATTGCTACTAACAGAGAGCTAACTTTCTTTTTAAATTTCATAATATTTCCTCCTAAAATTCCCACCTAAAATAATTACATTACTCTTCTAAGTAGGTTTATGTAAAGATTTAATATAGAGTAAAAATACCCTGTGAATATAGTATAATATTTAGAAACTTAATGCGATTACAACATTGTAACTGTCATTACAATTTATACTTAAATCTTTACTAAATTATTATTAGATACCTATTAATTATATTATAAAAAAAAATATTTGTGGCTGTTTTAAGAAAATTGTAAGATTTATATAAGAAGTGACAATAAATAAAAATGTGGAATATTTATTTATTATGGGAAAAAGGGTTTTAATTATATAAAGAATAATACATTAAAGGAATATAATATTTTTAATGTGAAAAATAATTATAAATTAAATGAAGGCGTAATATATTATTAGGGGGGATTGTATGAAAGGTTAAGTTTTTAGGAACAGAATTTTTAGGTAAGGTCTTAAAAGATGCTAAAAGAACTTTTGCATAAGAAACTCTTGTTAATATATTTGTTTCTTATTAAAGTAGGAAGATGATTGAAAAATGATGAAATGTATTATACTATATAAAGGAAATAAAATATAATAATGTTTTACAATGCAAACTTAAGCATTGAAAGGAGAATAGTAATGTCACAAGAACTAGTTAAAGAAAGAGTTTTAAAATATTTAATAGAAGATTTATTAGTACCTCAAGATATGATAGATACAAATGTATTATTAAGTGAATTTGAAGAAGGTGCTGAAGGAATATTAGACATAGTTGTAAACGTAAAAGATAAAGAAGAATATTTTGCACCAGTATTAATCGTAAGATGTACAGACGATGATGTAGAATTAGAAGGAGATGTACTCCAAAAGGAAATAGAGTTCTTAGAGTATGTTGATAATATAACGATGGCTGGTAGAATGATACTTACAAATGGAGATCAAATGATGTATGCAGATTGGACAGGAGAAGAATACGATACAGAAGCATCTCTACCTACATACGAACAAATGGAAAAAGAGTTCTTCGAAGCAGAAGAAAGTATAGAATTAGAACACCATCACCACGACGGATGCGGATGCGGTCATGACCATCACGAAGAAGGACATAATTGTGGATGTGGGGATGATTGTGGTTGTTCAAAATAAACAAAAAGTTAGATATAATAATATAATTATTCGTAATGAAAAATAGATTTGTAAATATTTTTTATTAGTTGTAAAATAGGATATATTTTTATAATTTGTAAAATTAAATAACTTAAATAAAGGTTTTTATGTTATTTTGTTGAATGTTTAATGAATTAGAAAATATACAAAGAACATGCATTTTTTCATGGAGTAAAACATACTATAGTTGATATAGACAAAATATGTTTTTACCGATTTTTTAATGAACAATATGTATAAAGAAGGGGTTAGATTATATGGGGGCTAACAAAGAGCATACTTACGAAAATTATGTTTTTGGAGATTCATCATCTGCATCAAATGCTATGAAAATGTATTTAAAAGAAATTGAAGAATACAAAATGCTAACACCGAATGAAGAAATAGAATTGGCAAAAGATATAAATGATTCTATTCCTGAGGCAAAAGAAAAATTTATTAATGCCAATTATAGACTAGTTGTCAGTATTGCAAAAAAATACAGAAAAGAAAATGTAGATATGCTAGACTTAATTCAAGCTGGAAATATAGGCTTAATAAAAGCAGTTGAAAAATATGACTACAAAAAAGGATTTAAGTTTAGTACCTATGCTACTTGGTGGATAAAACAAAGCATCACTAGATATATTGATGATTGCGAAAACACTATAAGAATTCCAGTACATCTTCATCAAAGAATAAACTACATTAAAAGAAAAAAACAAGAATTGTCTAATGAGTTACAAAGAGAGCCGTCATTAGATGAGCTAGCAGAAGTATGCGATATGGAGCCTGATAAAATTCTTGAAATATTAAAAAGAGATAAAAATGTAGTATCTTTAGATACTCCTATCAAAGAGGATGAAGATAGTTCTTTAGTTGAATTTATACCATCAGATGCCAACTTAGATGATGTTGTAATTCATGAAGTGGAGCAAAAGAATCTTAGAGAAAAGATAGATGAACTTCTTACAGGGCTTAATGATCAAGAACAAAGAGTATTAAGAATGAGATTTGGATTAGATGATGATGATCCAAAAACTCTTGAAGAAATAGGCAAAGTATTTGGGGTAACAAGAGAGAGAATTAGACAAATTGAAGCTAAGGCTATTAGGAAACTGAGACATCCTAGTAGACTTAAGCAACTAAAAAATTTTTATTAAATTTGATTAATATTAAATGGGTGATTATAAATTTGTAATCACCTATTTTTATGTAGAAAATTACTTTTCACAATAATATACGCATATTATATAGTAAAGGTTAGACCTTTTTATTTGATAAAATATATAGCTGCATAGCAGACTTTTTTATTAAATAATTAAAATAATAATCATCTTCTTCATGATCATCATCAATATTATAAAGTTTTGTAACATCCATGCCAAGTAATAAGTTTAACTTATTTATACGATTAAACTGGATACAAACTTTTAACAAGAAATAAACAAGACTTAAGGATAGTAAGGAAAAAATAACAATAACAGTAGTACTCATAATAAAACCTCCCCATGAAATCTTTTATTAAGAAAATTGTACTATACTTATTCCTTACTTTCACTATAAAAAAAACTACATTAATTTTGCAATTATTAAATAAAAACATAATAACCTTTAAAATAGTACAAGAAAATATAAAATTCTACATAAGAAATTTGTAAATAATTATATTTCTATTATGAAAAAATTATTTGTTTAATGATATTTAATCTACAAAGTTAAAACAAAATCTTTTAATTCTCTAATAAATAAGTCATTTGCTTTGGAGTGGGTAATATTATTAGCAAGAATATAAGAAAAGTTTCTAGTAAAGCTGTAATCCAATGAAATAATTTTTAATTCCTTGTTACAATATGATGGATAAGCTATTAAACTAGACACAATAGTAACTCCAAGATTATTTTTTACAGCTTCTTTCACAGCGTAATTACTTCCAAATACCATAATATTTTTAGGTTGGATTTTAGAAGTATTCAAAAACATATCTAAATATTCTCTTGTACCAGATCCCTTTTCTCTACCAATCCAATTATATTTTTTTAATTTATCTAAAGTGAAATTATCTTCGCTTATATCACTATCGTATGGCAATGCTAAAACCATTTTATCTTCATAAAAATATGTTTGATTCAAATTAGGAGAAGAAACAGTTCCCTCAACTAGACCTATGTCCAAAGATATATTTGATAATTTGTCACAAATAGACTTTGTATTTTCAATAAGAACTTCAATTTGTATATTGGGATATTTGGTACAAAACTCCTTAAGAAAGTGAGGTAAAATATATTCTCCTATTGTTAAGGAAGCACCAATTTTTAAATGACCCTCTACATTTTGTGTAGTGTTATGTAATTCATCCATAGTCATATCTAATAAGTTTAATATTTCTTTAGCTCTTTTATATAGTATTTCGCCATTTTCTGTAATGTATATATTTTTTTGTTTAATAGATCTATCTATTATTGTAGTATTAAAATATCTTTCTAAGTTTTTTATATGATTACTAACGCTAGGTTGAGATAAATTAAGATGTTTAGCAGCCTTAGTAAAGTTTTTAAACTCAACAACAGATATAAATGTTTTTAATTCTTCAATCAAAATATCTTTCCTCCCAATATTAATATTAATAATAAGACATTATAATAAGTATAACGTTAATTTATATATTTTAACCATTAATATTAATAATTATTATCATAAGAAAAATGAATGAAAAACTAATGTGACAAAAATGTAAGCTAAAATACCCTTTATCTTGCGTAACCTTACGAAAATGTAAAGGCAGTATGAAAATAATTAATGTATACTTAAAATTAGTTAATAGATTGTGAGGTAATTAATATGAAAGCATTAATATTTACAGGCGCATTTGGAATGGGTCATTATTCAGCAGCAGAAGCTGTAAAAGAAGAAATATTAAGAGAAGAACCAGAAGCAACAGTCATTATAATAGATATGATAGAGTATATATTTCCAAAACTTAGTGAATTAATATATTTAATTTTTAACTTTATGGTTAATAAATTCTCCTTAATTTATAATTTTTTTAATAGAATTGTAGCCAAAAGGACTAGTGTACCACTAAAAAAATCCGTTATGAAAAAAGTAGATTTATTATTAAAAAATAATGATGTTGATCTGGTAATTTCAACTTTTCCAGCTTGCTCTCAATATTTTTCAGCATATAAAAAAATGAGAAATTGTAATATTCCTCTTTATACTTATGTTACGGATATATCTGTAAATGAGGAATGGATTAGTGAACAAACAGATTTATATTTTGTAGGCAGCGACATAACAAAAAATTCACTTTTGAGTAAAAATGTAGATAGTGATAAAATAGTAGTTAGTGGTATTCCTGTTAAACAAAATTTTAAGAAAGAAAAAATAATAGAAAAGTCAAAGGATAAAAAAGAAGTATTAATAATGGGTGGAGGCTTAGGTCTTATACCTTGTGCAATGGATTTTTTAGAAAAACTTTCAAAAGATGATAATATAAAAATAACATTTATAGCAGGAAAAAATAAAAAACTACTAGAACATGTAAAAGAAAAGTATCCTAATGTGGAATCAATTGGATATACAGATAAGGTTGATCAATATATGAAAAAAGCAGACTTAATAATTTCAAAATCTGGTGGAATAACATTATTTGAAGCTATTTTTAGTGGAACACCATTATATGTCATTAGACCATTTTTATATCAGGAAATAGGAAATGCTCTATATATACAAGACAGTTGTATTGGTAAGGTAATATGGACAAACGGAACGGATGTTTATGAAGATGTAACATCTTTATTAAATAATGAATTACTTTTAAAAAGTATGGAAGAAAATATAGTAATTGAAAAAGAAAAATTACAAAGTACATCACCACTTAATTACTATTATGGAGGTATAACAGCTTGCTATTAAAAATTATAATAATATTGGTTATAATATTGTTGTGTTATAGTATTGTGCCAACTTATTTATATAAACTTCAATATAAACTAACAAAGAAAAATAATTCAAATGATAAAGTACTATACTTAACTTTTGATGATGGACCAGATGAAAAGTATACACCTTGTCTTTTAGATTTGTTAAAAAAACATAATATAAAGGCAACTTTCTTTATGGTAGCAACTTTTGCCAATGATAATCCTATAATAGTAAATAGGATGAAAGAAGAAGGACATTGCATAGGTATTCACTCTTATGAACACAAAAATGCTTTATATCAAAGTAAATCTTATACTTCATATGATTTTGAAGAAAGTGTAAAAACGATGGAAAAACTAGGTGTTAACGTGAAGTTTTATAGGCCGCCTTGGGGGCATTGCAATATATTTACAAATCATGAAGCAAAGAAATATAATTTAATCAAAGTACTATGGGATGTAATGGCGCAAGACTGGGAAAAAAACACAACAGATCATGTTATATGTGATAAATTATTAAGAAGAAGTAAGGATGGTAGCATAATATGTTTGCATGATGGACGTGGCAAAGATGAAGCGCCATCTAGGACAATAAAAGCCTTAGAAAAAGCAATTCCGCTTTGGCAGAAAGAAGGCTATAAATTTTTGACTATGGAGGATTATTATGAGTAAAAAAGTTTCTCCAAAAAATATGCTAAAAAACGGTGGTTTATTTATTGGGTTAATATTATTAACTTTTTATATGATTTTTAAAAATAATAATATAGAAGAGATTATAAATGCAATCTCTACTTTAAATATAAATTATATAACAATAAGCATAATTTGTAGTTTTACTTTTGTTATTTGTGAAGGTATAAATATAGGCAGAAGTTTAAAACTTATGGAGTATGAAATTAATTTTCTAACTTCTATAAAATATGCAATTGTAGGCCTATTTTTTAGTTCTGTAACTCCTTCTGCAACAGGAGGTCAACCAATGCAAGTTTACTATATGCATAAAGATGGAATTCAAGTATCGCATTCATCTTTAGCACTTCTTATGGACCTTGCCAGTTTTCAGTTCGTTACAGTTACTATGGCTATAATAGGATATATAACTCAACATGAATTATTAGTTAATACTTTGGGTAATATTAAATATTTTGTTGCACTAGGTATTTTTTTAAATACATTAGTAATGATATTTATATTAACAGCAATTTTTTCAAAAAGATTTATAGGAAAGTTTATTGATTTTATTTGTTTTATTCTAGTGAAAATTAAATATAAAAAAGTAGATAAATTTAAAGAAATGGCATTATGCCAAGTGAAAGAATATAAAGATAGTGCTAAATATTTTAAAGAAAACAAACTAACAGTTTTAAAAATTGTATTAACTACAACAACACAAATAATAGCTCTTCATAGTATTTCGTTTTGGATATACAAGGCATCTGGTTTAAGTGGGTATTCTTTTTTAACAGTAGTTATGTTACAATCCGTTTTATACATTAGTGTATCTGCATTACCACTCCCTGGAGCTGTAGGAGCTAGTGAAAGTGGCTTTATGCTCATTTACAAAACTTTATTCCCAGTTCAACTTTTGAGTTCAGCTATGCTTGTAAGTAGAGGGATAAGTTTTTATTTATTAGTACTGTTAAGTGGCATTGTTCTTGCAGCTACTTATCTTTTAAACATTAGAGGGAATCATTACATCAAAGTTACGAGAAAAAGAAGAGGTGAAAATTTTGACATATAATATACTTGTTGTAGAAGATGATATAGATATAATAAAACTACTAAAAATTTATCTTGAAAATGATGGACATAGAGTGATTTCTGCTCAGAACGGATTGGACGCATTACAGATAATAGAAAATATAAAAGTTGATTTAGTAGTAATGGATATTATGATGCCAAAAATGGATGGCTATGAATTAACCATGAGAATAAGATCGAAATATACTATTCCAATAATAATTTTATCGGCTAAAAATGAAGATAATGATAAGATAATGGGATTAAATTTAGGTGCAGATGATTATATAACAAAGCCATTTAATCCATTGGAAATAGTTGCAAGAATTAATTCTAATTTAAGAAGATTTTATGATTTTAATAAAGTAGTAGTGCCAAAAGATGAAGAAAGACAATTAATAGTAGGCGACTTAATTTTAGATACCCAAAAGTTAGCTCTTTATAAAAAAGGAGAAGAAGTTGTAGTAACACCTACAGAATATAAAATTTTGGCTCTTCTTATGAAAACACCAGGAAAAGTATATACAAAGTTGCAGATATGTGAAGCAATTAATGGAGATTATATTGAAAGTGACAATAATACTATGATGGTTCATATCTCTCGATTGCGTGAAAAAGTTGAAGATGATTCTAAAAATCCTAAGTATATAAAAACTGTGAGAGGGATTGGATATAAAATTGCGAAAAAAGAAAAGTAAATTTTTCACTATTTTAGTTAGAAATTATATTGCTTTTACAGGCATTATTATAATTTCTATTATATGTATATTACATGGTATAAATCATAGAATAAAAGATGTTATTAGTGAACCTAGAATTAATGAATTAGTGGATTATGCAAGTTTGATTACAGAGAATGGTAACAATGGAATTAATAAATCGCGTATAAAAAAATTAGCTGGTAAATATACTTTCATTCAATTATTAGATGAAAATAATAAGGTTATATATGAGAGTGAGCCTGGAAAATTCAATAAAGAATTTACAAAGGGAGAGCTAAGTTGTATACATGATTATTATGATGATCCTTATATTGATATTCAAAAATATAAAAATGATAAAAATAAACAAAACATATCAGTATCAATAACTTATTATGATGAAAATGACGATATTCATAATAAAATTTACGTTGTAGATGATAAATTAAATTTAATATATACAAATACAGGAGATACTAGAAAATCTTTTACTAAAAATGAGTTTAAATATTTAACAGGAACTTATCTAAAAGGATATGATATTAGAAAATATTCTTTTAAGGACAAAGATAATAAGAAGCTAACGCTTTTAATCAATACTCCTTCTCTTACTAATGAAATATACAAAAAGATTTTAATTACTGGTATATGCGCATTTGCATTATTTATACTAATATATATTATTCTAATTATAATATTTATAACCTGGCTTAATCATAAAGTAAAAAGACCTATTAATATTTTAAATGAAGCCATTGTTAAGTTTAAAAACGGTGAGCGTGAAAATTATTTAGATTACGATGGACCACAGGAATTTTGTGATATTTGTAGTAGTTTTAATGATATGTCAAGGAAGTTGTATAATAGTGAGAAAAAGCGTGAAAGTTTAGAAGAAGAAAAACAAAAAATGCTTGCTGATATATCTCATGATTTAAAAACGCCAATAACCGTTATAAAGGGATATTCGAAAGCTGTTTGTGATAATATAGTCTCAGAAGAAGAAAAAGATCAATATCTAATGACTATATATAAAAAAGCAGATCACTTAGATGAATTGATTAATACTTTTTATGAATACAGCAAATTAGAACACCCAGACTACAAATTTTTATTTGAAAAAATAGATTTATGTGAATATGGTAGAGTTTATCTTGCAGGAAAATACGAAGAATTAGATATAAATGGAGTAGAGCTGGAAGCGGATATACCAGATGATCCTATTTATTGTAAGTTAGATAGATTTCAACTAAAACGTGTTTTTGAAAATATTATATCAAATTCACTAAAGCATAATAAAAAAGAATTATGTATATTATTTGAAATAGAAGAATATTTCGATAAAGTGAAAATAAACATTGCAGACAATGGATATGGAATTTCCGAAGAAATACGTAAGAATATTTTTAACCCATTTGTTGTGGGAGAAAAATCTCGTACAACAAAAGGCTCAGGACTGGGCCTTGCCATAAGTAAAAAAATAGTAGAAGCCCACGGCGGAAGTATAAAAATTGTGGACGCTAGAAAAAATTATAAAACAGAATTTGAAATTATACTTCCAAGAGAGGTTTAAATTTCAATTAAAAATATTTATTGATGCTAGGTATGAATTTTAATACCTAGCGTTTTTAATTATATAAAAATATAAGTACTATATTTTGAAGTATGTAGAAGGTATTACTATCATAGTACTACTTGGTTAGAAAATAACTATACTTAAGTTTCAGTAAATATATTGTATAATAAGTATAAGGTAATAATTTGTAAACTCATTCAATATTATAGATAATAAAAAATAATAATGTAAATATATAATATATGTAGAAAAATAAAAAATATTTTTTATTTTGGAAGTGCGGTGAGATTCCGCCACAGATTATCCCTGCTGTAATAAGTTACGAAATTTGCTATTACCACTGGAAGCATCTCTGGGAAGGAGCAAAGAGTAGGTTTGAGCTTTAGTCAGAATACAGGCATATTATAAGCTTATGGTGAAAGTTTCCGAAGGCATAATCGGAGATTTATTTTGCATGTGATTTTTGATAATTATATGTAAATTAATCTTCATTATAAAAAATATTATTTTTAATAAAGAAGGGGATGTTTTTTATGAACCAAAGATTTAGAAAATTTGCAACAACAGGAATGGCGGCAGCTATAATGTTATCTATGGGGGCAACATCATTTGCAACTGATTTTTTCACAGAGTATCCTAATTTGACTAATTATAATACTGATTATAATTATACTGTTGAGAAAGGAAGTGGAACAAAGGATCAAGCTTTAATGGTTCAAGGTGCAACAAGTAATTGGTATGGAACAAGTCTTTTTAATAATTTAGCAGATGCAGATTCTATTAATTGGAATATTGTACAAGGAAGTACAGATGCCGTAAGTGTTAGCAAACAAGCTCCAGAATCAGTAGCCAATCAATTTGCAGCTAAGGGAAATGCTACGATTGATAAGTCAAAGAATGCAGGAGTGGCAGTTGTAGAAGCAACAAATAAAACAAATGGATATATGGACTTTACTGTAGTATTAAATCCAACTAGTGCACAACAAGATGTTTCAGGTGTAAATGTAAGAGCATATGATGCTTCAAGTGGTAGCTTTAAATTTTTAAAGACTAATACAGGTAATGTATCAACAAGTGCTGTAAAATCTAAAATAAATTATCCAACAGCAATGGATGCAATATCAGTGGTAGCTGATAGTTTTACTTATGATGTACAGTGGGGAAGTGAATTCTTAAAGAATGTGACTATAAATAATAAAAACTATACATATATGGAAAATGAACTTGGTTGGATGTATAGAGTGTATGATTCTACTGGAACTGCAACATCTGAACAAAAAATGGTAGATGTTTCTGAAAAAGTTGGTGGGGAAACATTTGATGTGGAATCAGGACAAACTGTTGTTTGGGCATATGGAGACTATAGAGTACAATTCCCAGAAAACTTGTCAGAGCTACCTAATAAATAGTTATACAATTAGATCATTTTTGCTAATAAATATATAAAATATTATTACAATAAGAGAAAGTATAGATTTATTACATAAATGAAAGTTTGTTATAAATGGGGTGCTCTTATAGCACCCTTTTATATATTTATAATATTTTAATTTGGGGGAGTAATATGAGGAATAAAAACACTAAGAAATTAATTAAAAAATTTGTTAGTTCTTTTCTTGCATTTATTATGGTATTTACCCTATCTACAGTATCATCAATAAAATCTTTTGCCGAAGAAGTATTAACAGAAAAAGTACATGTGATAGTAGAAAATACTACGTGCTCTAAAAAAGATGGAGCAGCATGGGATGGAACTTTAGTAGATGATTGGGTAAAAATTGAAGACAATATGACTATGATGGATGCAATAGTTGAGGCATTAGATAGTGTAGGAGCTACACAAACAGGTGCAGAAAATAATTACATAAGTGAAATCAATGGACTTAAAGAATTTGACGGTGGATCTAGTTCAGGATGGATGGGAACAAAAAATGATTGGTTTGTTAATCAAGGATTTGGGGCATTTAAGGTAAAAGCTAATGATGAAATTAGAGTAATGTATACTATTAACTTTGGAGCAGATATAGGTGGAGATTATAGTAAAAATGATACATCATTAAGAACTATTGATTTTAGTAAAGGAAGTTTATCGCCTAAATTTAGCAGTGAAACGAAGGAATATACACTAACACTTGAAGATACTGATAAAATAAATGTAAAACCTACAGCGACTAATAAAAACTATCAAGTAAGAGTATATAAAGGTGAAGATGTAGATACATCAAAAGAAGGATATAAAAGAAGTGAAGAAATTAAAGTATCAGATGGAGAAACTATAATAGTTATATGTGGTGATAAGTCTTGGCCTGGTTCAAATGCAAGTATCAAATCTAGTACGTATACATTTAAAATAAAATCAAATATCAAACCAAACACAGCTCCAGTGCCTAACAAAGAAAGTGATAGTGCAAGCATTAATTTAGGTGAAACTTATTTACTAGATTTGTCTAAAATATTTAGGGATGAGGAAAATGACAAATTAACATATACAGTATCAGTTAATAATAATGAAGAAGTTGACGCAGATTCAAATTATTCATTTAAACCAGAAAAAGCAGGAAATTATAAACTAGAATTTAAAGCAAGTGATGGAAGAAAAGCGTCAAAACCTTATATATTAAATCTATCAGTAGATGATGGAAAAGCATATGAAATAAAGACTTTAGATACAGAAAATGGACAAATATCAGTAGATGTAAAAGAAGGTAAATTAAATACAAAAGTTACTCTAACTGTAAAACCAAATGAAAATTTTGCAATGGATACATTGGAAATAAAAGATAAAGATGGAAATGATATAGAAAGAGAAATAAATCAAGATAAATCTGATGGTATTAACTATATATATACATTTGAAATGCCTGCTTCCCATGTGAAGGTAAAAGCTACTTTTGGTAAAGCATATACATATAAAATTGAAGGTCATGATTGGTATAATATGTTTGCTTTAGAGGTATACAATAGGTATGGTGAAATAGTAAAACCAAAAGAACTTGTAGAAAAATCTTGGGGAGAAAAATATGGTAATGGATTTGAGAAAGGATATTACCATCTGACAGCAGGTGAATATAAATATATTTTTTATGGATACGAAAAAAATATAGGAAGAAAAGGAACGTTCAAAGTAGAAAAAACTAACGAAGAACAATCAAAAACTTTTTTCCCGTTTGAAATATATATAAACGAAAATAAATTAAATGAAAAAGATAGTAATGAAGTAAATATAGAAATAACAGATCCAGATGGAAATGTACTTGATATAAAGCCAGGATATAAAGAGGAAACATATCAGGATTATTATTATGTGTTAGAAGCTAAAGGAGAAGATAAGAAATATAAAATAAAAGTTACTCCAGTAGATGATAATGTAAATTATAGTTTTACTACTCAAAATTGTGACTCAAGCGATCAAATATATGCATATGTAAGCGCTAGACTTAATGGATCAAATTGTACAAGTACTAGAACAATCAAAGTTTATTTACAATCTAAAGCTGAAGATCCTGTTGAATATAGAGTAAATAAAGGGGCAGGTCTTCATCTATACAATACATATGGAGAAGCATATAGAGAACTTTTCGAAGTTAAGTCTCTATCAGTAGATACATCAAACAAAGAATATGATAGTTATAAATTCCAAGTACCTTCAAATAACTATATGTTAGTAGCTGGTGGAGGAGATACGGAATATGTTAAGACAACTAAACCATATTTTTATTTAGATACAGAGAAAGTAAAAGAAGCTATTACTATAGATTTAGTAAAAAAAGAAGACTATGAAGAAAATCCATATTCTCGATATAAGGTGGATGATATCTATACAAATATAGTTGACGAAGGTAGCTATATAAATATGAATGTGGGGGATACCCAAAGACTAGAGACATTTCGTGTATGGCAGGGCATGACAAGTCCCGTTTCAAACAAATTCTTTGAACCAGATAAACATTATGAAGTTATCTATGGAAAAGAATGCTTATCTATAGAAGAAAAAGGTGGAGAAGGTAGAAAATATGTAAATATGACTGGTAAAAAAGATGGGATAGCAGTAATTAAATTTACATACGATTCTTTAATTGAAGGTCAAGAAGCAACTAATAACCCTGGATTTGATAAATCAAATATATATGGATTTAACGCAATAGATAAGGAGCAAACAGGAATAGTTATAGTAAATGTAGGCGGTAGTAGAGGAGATATAGATCCTAATTTTAAAGTAAGAAATAGAGACTGGACAAAATACGATACAGTATATTTTACTGGAGATACAACATATCCAGATGGAACAGTAGTAAAAGGTAAGGGATATGGAGAATATAATTTTACACCATCTAAGGGTGTTACAGTAGAAACACATGATCCAATACATATGGATAGTGATTTTGCAAATAATTGGACAAAATACGAAGCAGATAAAAATGGTTCATATACTATTAAAGTTAAGACTGGTAGAAATATAGTAAGAATGACATCTGGTGATAATGTAGTATACTATGTATTAGATGCTATGGAAAGTGATATAAGCATATCTAATGATAGCAATAAAGGTAAGGAGCTTAAAGTAGGAGATAAAGCAAGTGTAAGCTTTACAAATTTAGAAGTTCCAATTTATAAAATGGCCGCTATATATAACCCAGGTTTCCCTGATAGAACATACTTAGTATATGACTTAAACGGAGAAACTATAGAAGGTCCTCATAAGCAATATTCTGTAAATAGTCCTTTAACATTTACAATAGATAAAAAGGGTACTTATAAATTATCTAAAGGAAAAGTACATGCAGAGCATATGGGAAGTCCTTTAAATACTCATTGTAGTATACCAGAAGAAGGTCTACCGCCAGACTTTAATGCAGGATATGGAGATAATGATATTTATTTTAATACTATGCCGGATATAGAAATAAGTGTAGATGATGAAGATACATCAATACTAAGAGCGAAAGTATCAGTTAATGATGAAGAAGGCGGAAAGGCGGCAGTAGAAAAAGTAAGTGAAGATACAGAAAAAGGAACAGCAAAATATAAATTAACAGCAATAGCAAATGAAAACTATAAATTTGAAGGATGGAGTGTAAAAGGATCAGATAAAATAATATCAACAGATGCAGAATACGAAGTAGAGATAGATAAAAATACAGAGTATGTGGCAAACTTTAAGGTAGCATATATAGAAGATAAAACATTAAGATACACAGTATTAGAAGATGGAACATTATCAGTAAAAGAGCCGTTGGATGAAAATGTTACAGAAGTTATAATTCCATCACAAGTAAAAGGAAGAAAAGTTGTAGAAATAGAAGATAGAGCATTTTATTCTTGTCAAGAACTAACTAAAGTAGAATTATCCGAAGGGTTAAAAGAAATAAAAGCAAGAGCATTTATGACTTGTATGTTATTAGAGAGTATAGAAATACCAGAAACAGTAGAAGTAATAGGTCAATCAGCATTTGCCGGTTGTGAAAACATGAAGTCAGCAAAACTACCAAGTAAATCATTAAAAACAATACCAAAATCATTGTTTAATGGTTGTAAGTCATTGGAGAGTATAGAAATACCTGAAGGAATAACAGTACTAAAAGATTCAGTGTTTATAAATTGTGTAAGCCTGAGAGAAATAACATTACCAAAAAGTTTGACAAATATAGAATATCCTGAAATGGTATTTAGATATTGCGAAGCATTAAAAACGGTAAAAGGATATAAAGGAACATATGCAGAAGAATTTGCAAAAAAATATAAATATACATTTATAGACTTAGATGTAAAAATGCCAGTAGCAACAGTATCAGTTAATGATGAAGAAGGTGGAAAGGCGACAGCAGAAAAAGTAAGTGAAGATACAGAAAAAGGAACAGTAAAGTATAAATTAACAGCAATAGAAAATGAAAACTATAAATTTGAAGGATGGAGTGTAAAAGGAGCAGATAAAATAGTATCAACAGATGCAGAATACGAAGTAGAGATAGATAAAAATATAGAGTATGTGGCAAACTTTAAGGTAGCATATATAGAAGATAAAACATTAAGATACACAGTATTAGAAGATGGAACATTATCAGTGAAAGAGCCGTTGGATGAAAATGTTACAGAAGTTATAATTCCATCAGAAGTAAAAGGAAGAAAAGTTGTAGAAATAGAAGATAGAGCATTTTATTCTTGTCAAAAACTAACTAAAGTAGAACTACCAGAAGGGTTAAAAGAGATAAAAGCAAGAGCATTTATGACTTGCATATTATTAGAGAGTATAGAAATACCGGAAACAGTAGAAGTAATAGGTCAATCAGCATTTGCCGGTTGTGAAAACATGAAGTTAGCAAAATTACCAAGTAAATCATTAAAAACAATACCAAAATCATTGTTTAATGGTTGTAAGTCATTGGAGAGTATAGAAATACCAGAAGGAATAACAGTACTAAAAGATTCAGTGTTTATAAATTGTGTAAGCTTGAGAGAAATAACATTACCAAAGAGTTTAACAAATATAGAGTATCCTGAAATGGTATTTAGATATTGCGAAGCATTAAAAACGGTAAAAGGATACAAAGGAACATATGCAGAAGAATTTGCAAAAAAATATAACTATACATTTGTATACTTAGATGTAAAAATGCCAGTAGCAACAGTATCAGTTAATGATAAAAAAGCTGGAAAAGCAACAGTAGAAAAAATAAGTGAAGATTCGGAAAAGAAAACAGTAAAATATAAATTGACAGCAACAGCAAATAAAGAATATATATTTATGGGATGGGCATCTAAAGAAGATGAAAGTAAAATAATATCAGAAGATGAAACATACTCAGTAACTATATTAAAAGATAGTGAATATGTAGCAATTTTCAAAGAAGAAGGTAAAGACCCACAAGCTACAATTACTGTGACTCCTAAAAAAGGTGGAAGTGCAAAAGCTGAAATGAAATCAATTGATAAAAAGGAAGAAACAGCAATATGGACTTTAACAGCAAAAGCTAATACACATTATGAATTTGTAGGATGGATGCTAAAAGGTAAGGATAAAGTAGTATCAACAAATGCAACATATGAGGTAAAGATAGACAAAGACACAGAATATGTTGCAAAATTTAAATATGTAGGAGAATATCCACAAGTAAGTTTAAATACAAATGAAGAAAAATTCGGAAATGTAAGTTTTGAACTAGTAAATCAAAATGAAGACGACTTAACATCTCAGTGGAAGTTAACAGCGACACCAAATAAAGGATATAAGTTTGTAAAATGGGTAAAATCAGGAAACAAAGATACTATTTTAAGTGAAGATACAGAATATATTGTAACTATAAGTGAGGACACAACATTTATAGCAGTCTTTGAAAAAGAACAATCAGACAATACGGATGATAATGGACCAACAGATAACGATGATAAGGATGACAACAATAATAATCAATCAAGTGATAATGATAAAGATAAAGATAATAATAACAACCAATCAGACAATGAAGATAATGACCAATCAAATAACAATACTAATCAAAACACTAATAATGACAATAATTCAAATTCTATAGTTAAAACAGGAGATCAATCATCAATATGGCTTTACAGTGGAATTTGTATTATATCAGTTTGTATATTAGGATTTGTTATATTTAACAGAAGAAAGAGAAGATAAATATAGGAGATTAATCTAAGTATAGTTATTGAATTAAAAATAAGAACGATAGATAAATTTGGCTTTATACAAATTTATCTATCGTTTTTCTAAACAATAATATTATAAATAGTTGTAGTAATGAAACATACTATAAAGGCTATAGCTGTAGGAATTAAAAATCCTAAAGCAGTCCATTTAACACTATTTGTTTCTTTTTTTATAGTTAGCAGTGTGGTAGCACATGGCCAATGAAGCAAACTAAATAACATCATATTTAAGGCTGTTAAATAAGTCCAACCATTATTTTGAAGTAATTCACCTAATGCTGATAGTTGATCAAATTCAATCATTTTACCAGTAGCCATATAACTCATAATTAATATAGGTACTACGATTTCATTAGCAGGAAAACCTAAGATAAATGCCAGTAAAATAAAGCCGTCAAGTCCTATTAGCTTTCCAAGAGGATCTAAGATATTTGCAGCATGAAATAATATACTCATATCTCCAATATATATATTGGCAAAAATCCATGTAATAATTCCTGCTGGAATTGCCACTACAATAGCCCTTCTTAGTACAAATAAGGTTCTATCTATAATAGATGTATAAATTACTCTCCCGATTTGTGGTGGTCTGTAAGGCGGTAACTCAAGTGTGAAAGTTGAAGGAATTCCTTTTAACAAAGTTTTAGACAATATAAATGAAACAAGTAAAGTAGTAAGAACACCAACAATTATTAATAGAGTAATAGATAGAGCAGTAACGCTACTAGACATAAAATTACTGCTAATAACTGAGCTAAAAAATATGGTCGATATAGCAATTAAAGTAGGAAATCGTCCATTACAAGGAACAAAGTTATTAGTAATTATGGCAATTAATCTCTCTCTTGGGGAGTCAATTATTCTACAACCAATAACTCCAGCAGCATTACAACCAAACCCCATACACATAGTTAAACATTGCTTTCCATGACAACAAGCTTTTTTAAATAAATGATCAAGGTTAAAAGCTACTCTAGGAAGATACCCTAAATCCTCAAGCAATGTAAATAATGGGAAGAAAATAGCCATAGGGGGAAGCATTACTGATACAACCCAAGCTAATGTTCTATACATTCCATAGGTTAGCATTTCATTTAGCCATATTGGCAATCCAATACTATTTAAAATGTCATAAATTTTTGGTTCTATGGAAAATAGGAGATCGGAAAGCATGGATGAAGGGACATTTGCACCTTCAATGGTAATCCAAAGCACTCCACAAAGTAAAAGTAGCATAAGAGGAATGCCAAATACTTTAGATGAGACAATCTTATCGATTTTTTCATCTCTATCCATGGCGTTTTTATCTGTAATTGTTACAACGTCATCACTTATAACTTTTGCATAGTCATAAGTAGTTTTTGTAAAGTGGCTTCTTATTTTACTTTTATCAAAAATATCTGGAATTTTACCTTTAACATTATTTAACTCATCTAAAATGTCATTTTCTGTGTAATCATTTAAAGAAGTCAAAAGACTCTCATCTCCATCAATTAATCTAAGGCCCAACCATCTAGGATTAATTGATGGAACTATACTATATAAATCTTTTGTAATGGAGTTAATTATACTTTCAATTTCTTCATCATAATATACTGGTTTATTTTGAAAATTATATTCTCCCTTTGCAACTGTGTTTAGAGTTTCCTTAAGATCATCCATACCTAGGCCGCTTCTGGCTGCAGTCAGAACTACAGGAATGCCAAGTTTATCTTCTAGTTTATCTTTGTCAATTTTGATACCTTTTTTCTTCGCTTCATCTAATAGATTTAAGCATAAAATTACATTATCTGTAAGTTCCATTACTTGAAAAACAAGATTTAGATTTCTTTCAATACAAGTACTATCACAAACAACAATAACAGCGTCAGGATTTCCAAAACAAATAAAATCACGAGCTACTATTTCTTCTTGTGATAGAGGAAATAAGGAGTAAGTACCAGGTAAATCTATAAGAGAGTAGTTAATATCATTATAAGAAAAATCCCCCCTGGCAGTACAAACGGTTTTACCAGGCCAGTTGCCTGTATGTTGCTTTAATCCAGTTAAATAATTAAAAACAGTACTTTTACCTGTATTTGGATTGCCAGCTAAAGCAATCATAATTTCGTTATCTTTTTTTTCTATATGGAAAATATCTTCTAAAGATTTTATTTTAGTAGATTGTTGCGTTAACCCCATAATTCTATCCCCCTAAAATAATTAATTATTAAATATAAGACACTAAAATTAAATTACTTTCTTCTTCACGCAAAGCAATCTTACTACCACGGATGTTATAAACTGTTAAATTATTCTTAGGACCCTTTCTAAGTACATCTATTTCGGCTCCTTCGGTTAAACCTAAAGCTAGCATTCTTTCTTTTAAATTTCCTGTAGAAAGTAATCCCTCCACTTTAACAGTATTTTTTATTTGAATGTCTGTAAGTTTTTTCATATTGCACCTCCAATTATTTATATCTAAAAATTTAGAAAAGTCATTACCTAAGATGATTCTAAAACATAAAAATTTTGTGCTACAAACTTATCTGAAATAAAGTAAAGATGTGTCGTTGCACTGAGTTTTAGCTTAAGCTAACATTCTTAATTTAAACTATGCGCCTTGTGCTAAAAGTGTTCAAAAAAGATAGTAATATTTAAAACTTATTAGAAATATAAAATTATAGGAGGGGTTTTTGTGAGTAGAAGAGAGGATTATTATACGTTTAATGAATACATGAAAAATAATAAATTGACACCTAGTGAAGAGGATTATATTGAGATGATTTATAGATTAAATCTTGAAAATGATAAGGTACAAGTTAAAGATATCTCTAATAAACTCAATATTAAACCACCCTCAGTTACAAAAATGATAAAAAAACTAAATGATAAGAACATGTTGATTTATAAAAAGTATGATAGTATTGAACTAACTTCTTTGGGAGAAAGCGTAGGAGAAAAACTATTAAGCAGGCATAATACCATAAAAGAATTTTTAACTATTCTTGGTATAAAAGAATCTATTCATGAGGAAACAGAAACTATAGAACATACAATAAATGTTGAAACATTGATGAAAATTGAAGAGCTAATAAACTTTTTTAGAAATAATGAAGATGTTTTAAGTAGGCTTAAATCATATCAAGAGGAAAATAAAAATTGAAGGGTGATATCATGAAATTAGAAGATCTTTTAAAAGATATAGAAATAATTTTGTTATCAGGCCCCAAAGATGTGGAAATAAAAGGACTAGAATATGATTCAAGAAATGTAAAAGAAGGGGATTTATTAGTTTGTATTAATGGAGCTAATGTTAATGGTCATAAATTCATTGAAAGTGCAAAGGCTAAAGGAGCAGTAGCATTTGTAATTGAAGAAGAAGTACAAAAAGATGATAAATTAACTTATATAAAAGTAAAAAGTACAAATGAAGTAATCTCTACTTTAGGAAGAAATTTTTATAAAAATCCAAGTGAAAAAATTGAATTAATAGGTGTAACAGGTACTAATGGAAAGACGAGTGTTGCGTCTTTTTTAAAAGATATACTTAGCCAAGATGAAAAATGTGGCTTTATTGGAACTATAGGCATATTTGATGGAAAAAATGACTATTTAAATAAAAATACAACACCAAATAATATTGAGATACAAAAAAGTTTAAATAGTATGATAAATAATAACTGTAAGTATTGTACTATGGAAGTTTCTTCTCATGCCCTTGCCTTGAAAAGAGTAGAAAATTTGAAATATAAAATAGGTATATTTACAAACTTGACAGAAGATCATCTAGACTTTCATAAAACATTTGAAAATTACAGAAAAGCCAAAGAATCTTTATTTTATATGACTACAAGTGCCAATATTATTAACATAGATGATGTAAATGGAAGAATAATACTTGATAATATTAAAAATTGGGGCGTTCCTTATTATACTTATGGTATAAATTATGATGCTACATTTAGAGCTAAATACGTAAAACTTTATGAAGATAAGACAGCATTTACTTTACTTGGACCTAATGATTTTGAAAGAGAGGTAACACTAAATATGGTAGGGCAATTTACAGTTTATAACTGTCTTGCTGTTATTTGTGCTTGTTATATATTAAATATGGATGTAGATAAAATAGTAAACAGAATAAGCAAATTAAAAGGTGTAAATGGAAGGTTTGAAAAAGTGGAAAACAGCAAAAACATTCACGTATTTGTAGACTATGCACACACGCCTGATGCCCTAGATAACGTACTAAATAGTATAAAGATTTTTGCAAGAAAAAGAATAATCACAGTTTTTGGATGCGGAGGAAATAGAGAAAAAGAAAAAAGACCCCTTATGGGAAAAATTGCACAAGGGTATTCAGATCTTGCTATAATAACTTCAGATAATCCGAGATATGAGGAACCAAATGAAATAATAAAAGACATATTAATAGGCATAGATAAGGAAAAAGAGAATTATGTTGTTATAATAGATAGAAAAGATGCTATTAAAGAAGCTATTTACAGAGCAAAAGAAGGGGATATAGTGCTTATTGCAGGTAAAGGACATGAAAACTATCAAATAATTAAAGATGAAATAGTAGAATTTGATGATAAACTAGTGGCAAAAGAAATTTTGAATAATTTAGACAAATAGTATAAATCATTAAATATATGAAACAAAAGTATAGAAAACTAAAAAGTAATTTTTAATTTTATAAATAAAAATGAATAAATAATTATAATAAAAAACAAGAAGAATAACAAGTTCTTCTTGTTTTTTATTATAATTATTTATTTTGTTAATAATTTGCAAGGCGTTTTATCTGTTTCAAACCATTTAGTAGCAAACTCCTTGAAAAGATGTTCATTCTTACTAAGTCGTCTGTTTTTTAATTGTGCTAAAAAAATATTTGCTGAGAATGAATTTTGCAAATGACAAATATGTATGCTGTTATCAATATTTTTTTTGTAAGATAAAGCAACACTATATGGAAGTAGTGTAATACCAATATTTTCGCAAACTAAAGCTAAAAGTGTTTTTGTCTGGGAGTCTATATATAAAGTGTTTGGAAAATAATTAAGATTGCCCCAAGTATTTAAAAATACATTATGTAAATAATAATCACCATTGACGCAAACATATTTTTCCTTAGCAGTATCAAAAATATCCACGGAGGATCTCATTGATAAAGGGTGTTTCTTTGATGTTACAAGAACTAACTCATCATCAACTATTTTATGCAGGTTTAAAATATTTTTATGCTCATAATGGGAATTAATAAACCCTAAATTTACTATAGAGTCACTAATGTATTCTATTATTTTACTGTTGGACCTTTCAATTAAATCTACTTGAATATTAGGATATTCCTTTTGAAAGTCTCCAATAAGAGATGCTACACCGTATTCAACCATGGTATCTATCACACCAATGGAGATAGAACTACTTTCTTCACAAGAGTATTTTTTCATATCTAACAAAATATTTTTGTAATCTGCCATAGATTTGTGTGCAAACTTGTAGAACTCTTCTCCTGCATCAGTGAGTTTTATACTTCTATGCTGTCTATTAAATAACTCAACTCCAAGTTCTTTTTCCAAAGATTTTATATGTTTTGAAATGGAAGATTGAGAAATATATAATTCTTGTGATGCTAGGGTAAAATGATTATACTTTACTATGGCTAAAAAAGACTTTATTTGTTCAAAAGTCATAAAAAATCCCCCTAACCTTAACCTATATCATATATTATAACAGATAAATTTCCTAAAAAGTGGTATACTAGATTTAATTTAAAAGTTTTTGGAGGCATGAAAATTGAATAGTTCAGTAAAAAAATTAACAGAAGCAGCCATATTATCATCAACTTTCATCGTAATTACAATGATTGCTCTTTCAACTGGTTTAGGATATGGATTGTATTTAGATTTTGGAGTGCCAATTATATTTGCGCTAATATATTTTAGGTGTGAATTCAAATACACATTAATGTGCGGCATTAGTAGTGTAACTTTAATATTACTTGTTTTGGGAAACTTTGCTGCTGCAATATTAGTAAGCCAAAGTTTTCTTCTAGGCATTTTATGCGGTTATTTAATTACTAAAGCATCAGATATTTTTGATGATTTATTTTTAGGCTCCATAGTAGGAGTTATTTTTATGATATTAATAGATATTTATGCCAGAAATATTATAGGATATAGCTTTATGGAAGAGTTTCAAGGATACATAGACTACTTTAACAGTAATCCAACAATACTTAAAAATATATCTAAGTTACTGCCATTTATTAAAATTAATTTACAAGTTATTTATTATTTGTTTATAGCAGTATTTCCTTTTGGAATGATATTCTCTATATATTTTATATCAATTATGCTTGGAAAGAAACTTAGAATATTAAATGAAAATGGAAAAAGAAAATATTTTATGATGAGGTCAATAAGAAATTATAGTAACTTTATGTGTATGAAAAAAGAATATTTTTATTATGCTTTAGGATATGTTGTATTAGTAAGTTTATTGAGATTTTGTAATATACAAATTAACAATGTTTATTTAGATACCATAATAACTTGTGTAGAATATTTATCATTATATTTTATTTTTAGAGACGGGAATATATTAATAGGAAATTATATAAACATAAAATATAAGAAGAAAAGTTTAAGTCTATTATATTTTATTATCACGATAGTTTCCTTTTTCAGTATATTCAGAGTTGCATTTTTAGTATATGCAATTGTGGCAATATTTATGGATGAAAGGTTTAATTTAAGAGAAAAGCAGAAATATATTGTTGATACTCATACGGAAAAATTGATGATTAAGTATAAAATATAAATCTTACTTTCTTTATAAAATAAAAAATATTTAATATATGTTGAAAATAAGGAAAAGTAGTGTTATAATTTTATCATAATTTGAACATGAAATGGATCTATGAAGATCAAAAAAAGCCATGAAGGTTAATAAACTTTCGTGGCTTTTTTTGTCAAAAAGTGCGAATTATAGGGAAAAATGAAAAACTATAGGGAAAATAAATACTGGGGGGCTAAAGAAAAATGAAATTAAAGAAAAATATTGCTAAGCTATTATCAATGGTATTATTAGTAGGTACCTTAGCTGGATGTTCTAATTCATCTAATTCAGAATCAGGCTCAAGTTCTAAATCTGGTGTTGAACAAAGAAAAGAAAAGAATGAGTTAGTAGTTGCTGTTGGAGCAGAACCGGAAGCTGGATTTGATGCCATAACAGGTGGGCACGGATCTATAACAAAGGTTTTCTTCTCGACATTAATGAAAAGAGATAAAGAGCTAGGATGGGAAAATGATTTAGCAACTGATTATAAAATATCAAAAGATAAATTAACTTGGACAGTTAAAATAAGAGACGATGCTAAATTTACTGATGGAAAGCCTGTAACAGCGCAGGATGTTGCATTTACATATGAAACAACTAAGAAAAGTTCTACAGAAATAGATTTAACAATGATAAAAGAAGTAAAAGCAAAAGATGATACAACTGTTGAATTTAAATTAGAAAGACCAATGTCTACATTTGTAGAGAAATTAGGTGCTTGTGGTATAGTTCCTAAACATGCTTATAATGACTCATTTAAAGATAAGCCAATAGGATCTGGACCATACAAATTTGTAGATTGGGCAAAAGGACAACAAGTTATAGCAGAAGCTAACGCAGATTATTATGGAGACAAACCAAGTATAAAAAAATTAACTATGGTATTTTTAGATACTGATGCTGCTTATGCTGCTGTAAAATCAGGTGATGTTGACATGGCAACTATAAACGGAGATCTTGCTAAAGAAAAAGTTGAAGGTACTAAAATTTTAGACATACCAAGTATAGAGACTTATGGTGTTGAATTCCCGATGGTTGCAAACACTGGCAAGAAAACTAAAACTGGTTATGAAATAGGAAATAATGTTACAAGTGATGAATCAATAAGAAAAGCGTTAAATACTGCTGTTGATAGACAAGGAATGGTTGATGGAGTTTTAAATGGATATGGTTCAGTATCTACAACTGGTCTTGAAAAAATGCCTTGGTTAAATAAAGAAACAGTTCTTAAAGAATCTGACTACAATAATTTGGAAGAAGCTAAAAAAATATTAAAAGATGGTGGATGGAAAGATAGTGACAATGATGGAATACTAGAAAAAGATAAAACTAAAGCATCTTTCAAAGTATTATATACTCCAGGAAACTATAGACAAGCATTAGGATTAGAATTCCAAAAGATAGCTAAAGAATTAGGAATAGAGATAACTTTAGAAGAAAGAACTTGGGATACTATAGTAAAAGACATACATAAAGAAGCAGTATTATTTGGATTTGGTTCAGGAGATCCATCAGAATTATACAACTTATATTATGGTGGAGCTGCAAATACACCAGTTGAATGGGATAATGCAGGATTCTATGATAATAAAACTGTAAATAAATATATAGACAAAGCTTTAAATAGTGAAGGTGAAAAAGAAGCGCTACCTTACTGGCAAAAAGCTCAATTTGATGGAAAAACTGGAGCTTCTGTAAAAGGTGACGCTCCATACTGTTGGTTAGTTAATGCAAATCACGTTTATATAGTAAGTGAAGGATTTGATATAGGAAAACCAGTTGTTCAACCTCATGGTGGAAGAATTTTTGACAATGTTACAGAATGGGCATGGAAATAAGACAAAATAAGCTATAATATATTATGAGGACATTCTTTTTTAGGATGTCCTCACATTTGAATTATAAGAAATATAAAAAAGGGGAGTTTATTGGATGAAAAATAGCAAAAGTATAGGAGTTTTCCTATCTAAAAAAATAATAAGACTAATCACCTTATTAGTTGCCCTTTGTATAATAACTTTTGTATTAATGGAGCTATCTCCAATAGACCCAGTTACAGCTTATGTGGGAGCTAGTACAAAGGTAAGTGCGGCGCAAAGAGAATTAATTGCAGAACATTGGGGTTTAAATCAACCACCTTTAGAAAGATTTATGTGTTGGTTTAAGTCTATAATTCAGGGAGACTGGGGAACTTCGTTAATATATAGAAGACCAGTTTTGGAGGTTATAGGACAAAAATTTAAAGCATCTTTATACTTAATGATTATAGCCTGGATTATTTCAGGTATTTTAGGCTTTGTAATGGGAATAATCAGTGGAAGTAATGAAAATAAAGTAATAGATAAAATAATACGTGGGTATTGTTATATTGTTATATCAACACCAACATTTTGGCTAGGTATTTTATTTATTATGGTATTTTCTGTTTCTCTTGGATGGTTCCCAGTAGCTCTGGGAGTTCCAATAGGTGTAAGTACAACGGATGTAACCTTTATGGATTTACTCAGTCATATTGTACTACCTGCATTTACTTTAAGTCTTATAGGTGTTTCTAATATTTGTTTGCATACAAGAGAAAAAGTAATAGAAGTTATGAATAGTGATTATGTTTTATTTGCAAAAGCTCGTGGAGAAGGTAAAAAGAGTATAATTTTTAATCATGTAATAAAAAATGTTTCACTTCCTGCCATTACATTACAGTTTTTATCATTTAGTGAGTTGTTTGCAGGAACTATATTTGCAGAACAAGTATTTTCATATCCAGGACTTGGTCAAGCCACAGTTTCAGCAGGTCTTAAAGGAGATTTACCTCTTTTAATGGGAATAGTAATAATAAGTTGTATTTTTGTTTATAGTGGAAATGTAATAGCAGATTTACTATATCGAGTAATAGACCCAAGAATTAAAGGAGGGGAAATGGCATAATGAGTGAGCTAAAGAGCATTGTAAAAAGAAAATCTCCATCCTTTGAATTTGGAATTAGAGAAAAAACCATACTTTCCTTAGGAATATTTATAGCATTTTTTATAGCTATCTTAGTTGCAGGAAGTGTTATTGACCCGGATAAGTTTAGTATAGATTTAATTAATAAAAATCAAGCACCATCCCTAACTCATATATTTGGTACAGACTGGATAGGGCGAGACATGTTCTTTAGAACATTAAAAGGCCTTAGTATAAGTATGAAAATAGGAGTTTTATCTTCTGTTATAAGTGGAATAATTGCTGTAATATTGGGAATAATCGGACCTACTTGTGGCAAAAAAGTAGACTCTGTTATAACTTGGTTTATAGATTTAGTTTTATCAGTACCTCATACTTTAATAATAATCTTAATATCTATGGCAGCAGGAGGAGGTCTAAAAGGGATAGTTCTTGGAGTATCCTTAACTCATTGGACTTCACTTACTAGAGTAATAAGAGCAGAAGTTATGCAAGTAAAAGAATCTGACTATACAAAGATTGCAAAGAATTTTGGAAAATCAAATTTATATATAGCTAAAAATCATATTTTACCTCATGTAATACCTCAGCTTTTAGTTGGAATTGTATTAATTTTCCCTCATGCTATTTTACATGAAGCTTCAGTTACCTTCTTAGGATTTGGCTTACAATCTCACGAACCAGCCATAGGAATAATTTTATCAGAATCCATGAAATACTTAACAAGTGGAAAATGGTGGTTAGCATTCTTCCCAGGATTATCTTTAGTTTTAGTTTCTATGATGGTGGATAATATGGGTAAAAAAATAGGAAAATTAATTGATCCTAAAACAGCTTATAATTAGGAGGTAGCTATGGATAAGGAACCAATTTTAAATGTTAGAAATTTGGAGATATGTTTTAGTCAGTATACAAAGGGATTAAATAGAATAGATTCAAAGGCTATAAATAATTTAGATATAGATTTATACAAAGGAGAAATATTAGCAGTTGTTGGATCTAGTGGTTCAGGTAAAAGTTTACTTGCTCACTCCATACTGGGAATACTACCTAGTAATGCGGTGACAAAGGGAGATATAATTTATAAAAATGAACAATTGGATGAAAAAAGAAAAGAAAAACTTAGAGGAAAAGAAATTGTATTTATTCCTCAGTCAGTAAATTATTTAGATCCACTGATGGAAGTGGGAAAACAAGTTAAGATTTCAATAAAAGATAAAAAGAAAAGCAATAGTATACTTAGAAATGTATTTAGAAAATATAACTTAGAAGAAAAAGTAGAAAAGTATTATCCTTTCCAACTATCAGGTGGAATGGCAAGAAAAGTTCTTTTATCAAGTGCTTTAGTTAGTGACTGTGAAGTAATAATAGCAGACGAGCCAACTCCAGGCTTAGATGAAAAATCTTTAAATGAAGTTTTAAAAGATTTTAGAGATTTGGCTGACAGTGGCTGTGCAATACTTATAATTACCCATGACATATCTGCTGCTTTAAAAATTGCAGATAGGGTGGCAATTTTCTATGGAGGAACTACTTTGGAAATTGCAAAAGCAGAAGACTTCAAAAACGGTGGAGAAAACTTAAGACATCCATATACAAAGGCACTGTTTAATGCACTGCCAAATAACAGTTTTAAACCAATAAAAGGTAGTCAACCACTAGCCAGTGAGTTACCTGTAGGATGTTTATTTTATGATAGATGTGGAAAAAGAACACCTGATTGTGAAAACATAAAACCTGAAATGAAAGAAATAAGAGATGGAAAGGTGAGATGTTTATATGCTACTTAAAGCTGAAAATATTAACTTTAAATATAGAGGAGATAAATATATATTAAAAGATATAAATTTATCTGTGAATACTAATGAAGTGGTTGGAATAGTAGCTCCTAGTGGGTTTGGAAAAACTACTTTTGCCAAAATTTTAGCTGGATATATTAAACCAGACAAAGGAAATGTAATACTAGAAGGTTGTGAGAAAAAGAAAAATGCTTTCAACCCTATACAATTAATTTTCCAACATCCAGAAAAATCAGTAAATCCTAAGTGGAAAATGAAAAAAATTCTAAATGAAGCTTATGAACCAAGTGATGAAATGATAGAATCCATGGGAATTAAGAAAGAATGGCTAAATAGATGGCCAAGTGAACTTTCTGGTGGAGAGTTACAAAGATTTTGTGTTCTTAGAGCTCTTAGTCCTGAAACAAAGTTTCTTATAGCTGATGAGATGACTACCATGTTAGATGCCATAACGCAGGCTCAGATTTGGAATGTGGTTATTGATTATTGCAAGAAAAATAGTATTGGACTTATTGTTATTAGTCATGATAAAGACTTGGTTAATATTGTTTGTGATAGAGTTATTAACTTGGAAGATAATAAAGAAGAAGATACTGTGATGGAAGTTAAAGAGAATATAGTTTAGATTTCAAAGAGTAGAGAAGAAATTTTCTACTCTTTTTTGTTATAGATTAAGACACTTTACAATGATGTATATAAGAATTATGCAATAGTAAGAACTTGACAAATAATGTTAAGTTCTTACTATTATAAATATAATCTAAAAACTTAAGGAAACGCTATGAATATTATAATATTAGATGAATATAAAAAACTAAAAGAAACACAAGAGGAGCTATCCCTAAAATATATTGAATTAGTAGAAAAGCAAGAAGATATATTATATAAAAAGAAAAATTATCTAGAAGCAAAATACTTGGGACACTTTGGATATTTATATAAATTAAAATTAAAGTTGGAAATAGAAATAAGAAGAAATAAGAGGAAGATATCGATTATACAAGCTTTGATAAATCGCAATGAAAAAGTTGAAATAAACAAAATAGAAATAATTTTACAAGAAGAGATGAAAGAATTTGAAGAAGAATTAAAACGATATCAGTTTAAAGTAGACTTTAGTAGAGAATTATTAAAGAGCCACTTAATAACAGATGAAGAACTCAAAGAGGTAAAAAGTATATTTCGTAAGTTAGCGAAAAAATTACATCCTGATATAAATAAAAATCAAAATGAACGAAGTAAAAATCTATGGGAACAACTACAAAAGGCATATCAAAATAATGATTTAGCCACACTAAGGCTTTTGCTAAATATAATAGATGATGAGGATTATAATTTGGATAATGTAAACTCCTTAGAAAAATTAAAAAAAGACATTCAGATGTTACAAGAAAAAATAGATGAAATAATTTTGAATTTGAAGAGCTTTGAAACGAGATTTCCTTTTAATATAGAAGAAAAATTAGAAGATGTAAATTGGTTAGATGAAGAGAAATCTATTTTAACTAATGAAATTAATAATTTAAAAGAAATAAGTAAGATATATAATGATAAACTTAAAGAAATGGAGAGATATTATGAGTAATGATATACAAATTTCTAGTTTGGGTGGAGGTCTTATATCAAATATGAAAAATGGTCAGCTAGACCTACCATTTGCAAATGACATATACTTATATACATTGTCTGTAGCAGGTATCTTTTACTATATAGATGAAGGTTTACAAATTTTAGAGGGAGATGATTTAACTTTAAAAAGAGAGCCAGATAATGAATATGATAAATATGCAATTGAAGTATACACAAAAGATGGAAAGAAATTGGGCTATATTCCTAGGAAAAATAATAAAATATTTGCCAGGTTAATGGACGGAGGTAAGTATTTATATGGAAAAATAAAATGTTTTGAAACAGATTTTGATGAAATAAGAAATATTGTAATTAGGATTTATCTTAAAGATATTTAAATTTATTAAGAAAAAATTTAAATATCAGAGTGACTAGTAAAAATTTTTATTGTGTAAAATTTTAATGTATAACATACCTTACGATTTACACTCAATGATAGACATAATAGGCATAGATGTTTTTTTAGAAATTTGCAGAAAGACTGAGTAGATAAAATCGGGATGGCTATCCCGATTTTCACCTACCCCACATAAGTAGTTCACAATAGCTAGCTAATTATTTTTATTTTTGTAAGATAATTTATAAATTTTTTAAGGCAAATATTACAGATGCTTGCATAAATAAGTGAAAATAAGAAAAATATTAAAAAAGTTAAAGCGGTTGAAAAAGAACTAGCTAAATCTACAAATGCCGGAATACCTACTATATAAGTTAAAAATGTTATCCCAAGAGATAGTGCTATGCTTGAAGATAGTATTGAAATTATTATCCCCTTCCTAAAGAGCAATGTTCCGATAACGATGCCTAGTAAGCCTGTAGTGAAAAGCAGAATTATTGATTCTTGAATACTAACCATAGTAAGAATTAATACTGAAGAAAAAAATACAGCAAGACCAATAGGTATACTAGAAAAAGCAGCTATTGCAATAGGTATAGTGCTTAATGGGCTTAAGAACAATCCAATAGCTGGTAAAAATATAGGTGCTGATTGAAATATAACAGCTAATGTTGTTAATATGCCTCCAACACAAATAAAACTGCTTATATTCATTTTATTCAATTTTAATGCCTCCTTGTATAATATAGTTGTGATATATTTGAGTGAAATGAGCGAAGCGAATTTTTGTAATCTAATGGACATTAAGGAACAATCTCAAAAATAGTACCTTTGCCAAAATCAGCCACATTGGCAGAGGCATAAACCCCTAAATAAAGTCTGGTTTGATTCATATTTGTTCCCAAACAAACATAATAAGCTGACCCGGAGCCAAAATCATAATCAGTTTCAATAACACTAAAATCATTTAGTTTAGAATCTTTTGTTGATTTTGTATAAGCTAAAACTCCTCTCACTGGAGGCTCAGATTCTTCATTTTGGGCAAAATCAGTAAACACAACGCTTCCTGTTAAATCTGGTATATTGCTTCCCATATATGGCTGAACCCCTGTAAGAGCAGAACCACCAAATTTATCTGGTCGTGAATCTTTATGAAAATAACAGGCTAGAGGTGAAATACGCTGTGCTGAAATTTTTACTGCTTCATTGTAATAAGTAATTGTTATCTCGTTCAAAGTTGGACTTTCAGAGCAATCTTCTATAAGTGAAGTAGGTAAAGTACCTTCCCATCCTCGCCAACCGAAGTTAATAAATTTTTCTTGTTCAGGTTGGGATTTTAAATAAGGTTGAACAAGCTGAGTAACTGGCATTGGTCTATAATTAACAAATGAAAAAACTGACTCTACTAAATCCTGTCCAACATTCCCCACATATTTTATATATTGGTTATAAAACTTTTGAAATGAAATTCCAGGGATATTGCGAACTCCTTTGGCCATTACAGTAAGGGTTTCTTGAATAGATATAGGAAGCTCATCAAAACGTGTGACTACAGGCGGATCATTGATTAATGTATTCTTGTTTACATCAATTTCAATTATTTTACCGCAGATTTCCATATTATCCTGACTTAAGTTAAATGGATCATAGCCTGATCCGCCATCTCCTGTTGTTAAAACAAGTTTTCCAGTTTCAGGTGAAAAGTTTAAGCTATTGACACCATTATGATTGAGAAATGGTCTTCTTAGATTAAGCAATGTTCTCCTTTTTTCAGGTTGACCATTAGGTTGTAAAACCCATTCTTCAACTGTATCAATATGATCATATTTAGTATCTCTATCTGTCCATTTTAGATTTAAAGTTTCTATGTCACATGGGTTAGGTTTAAAAGGTTTTGAAAGAGCGCCCGGACCTTGTGTTCCTGCTACTGAATAATGAAGATAAAATAGACCATTATAATAAAATGCAGGATTAAAGGCCAGACCTAGCAGCCCTCGTTCATCATATCCACCACTAGAAGTACCTAGTTCTATTATTCGAGGGCGAATATCTAAAAAAGTATTTATAGCTCCCTTTGATATATAAAATATCCTTCCTACCTGAGTTGCAATAAATAAACTTTCACTTGAATCACTTGGCATGATAGTTGTTTTCAAAACAGTGGGTAAATCTATATTCTTAACAATAGGCTGTAAATTAAGTTTAATTTTCCTCATCTAATACATACTCCTTCTTATTATTTACTATAGATAATCAAGTTCAATTTTTAACATATTTTTAGAGTGATTTTGATTTCAATTAGTGGAATTTAAAAATATTTAATTAAACTATGAAGTTGTTTATCTATATTAAAATAATATGATTAGAACTATTGTATTAATACAGAATTGTGGCTAGAAAATCCTTTTTCACTATGACACTAGGGTTTTAGCGTATGCGCCTATTTACAGGTGATTTTAGAAGTTTGTAAAAAAGTAGTTATAAGTTGTTTAGAATTTTTTTAGGAAATAGAGGGCAAATTATAAATGAAAATAACCTTGTTACATAAGAATGAAAATAGGAGGAAAGGTAATGAGAAAAAAATTAAAAAACATTATAGTTGTACTTTTAACTTTAACAGTAATAATGAGTAATATTGGAAGTTTAGTTCATTCATTTGCCCAAACAAGCATAGAAAAACAAAATATTACTACAGATTGTAAGCCTGATAAAGTAACAGACTTAAGAGTAACTATGAAAAACTCTGATTGTATAAAATTAGAATGGTGCAAAGTAAACGGTGCCAGCGGATATAGAATTTACAGATCAACTATGAAAAATGGATTTTACAGAAAAATTGATGACGTATGTGGCAAAACCACATGTTATATAGATAAAGAATTGGACAGTGGAACAAATTATTATTACAAGGTTAGGGCTTTTAAAAGAGTAGAAGAGAAAATATGTTTAGGTTTGCCATCGGATATACTAGACACTACAACTTGTCCACCAGTCGTAAAAAATTTACATGCCAATTGTATATCTAACTCTTTTGTAGAGCTAAATTGGCAAACTGTATACAAATCTTCTGGGTATGAGGTTTATAGAGCAAGTGGCGAAAGTGGCAATTTTACAAGAGTAGCCACACTTACAGACAATGGAAAAAGTTGTTACAGAGATGAAAATTTAAAGAGCAGAAAAAAATACTACTATAAAGTAAGAGCATTTAAAGAATTAAACGGTCAAGTATGTTTTGGAGATTTTTCAGATGTTTTAACTATATGTACTGAAAAATAATATTAATAATAACAAATCCCATGGTACTTTGTATCATGGGATTTGTTATTAATTATTGAGATATTAACTCAGATTTTTTACTTGGTAAAATGAACATTACAAATCTTACTAAAGTGTAAATTACGAGTATTGTAGCTATAATAGTTTGCAATAGTACAATATAATTTATAAAAGGTACAGTATAACCCATTTTACCTAAATAGGCCATAGTCATTTTCATTCCAATTGCACTTATAACAAAAGGAAATGTAAATGCTGCATAACTTGGGAAGAAAGGCATTTTTAAATATTTAGGTAATTGGAATAATACAACAATATAAATTATTAATGATAAAATCGCTAAAAATCCTATCATTATCAAAGATTTTGCTTCAACTGATTGAATATAACCAGCAAGACATAGACTCACTGGTGCTGCATATATACAAAATAAAGGTTTAGCAGGTGGTGGAACTTCTTTGTATTTTATATATCTGTTTGTAACAATAACAAGTAAAATTAAACAAGAAATTAAACCAAACCCAAATAATATTGTACCTAGATTTGTTTTTTCAAAAGCAGGTGCAGTAACGCTAGCAACTACAATTCCTACATAAACTATGTAATAACTTGTAAATACTTTTTTCATATCAAATTTCAAAATAAATTCTTTTGTAAAATATATGATTAAAGCAATATGTAAACCTATAGCAAAGTACCAAATATAAATAGCGTTAGGTCCTATGTAAGGTTTTATATAAGCTGATAAAAGCATTAATGCCATGGGAAAAGTCCCAGAGACACTTGCCATAATTGGATTTTTCATATCTTCTTTTATCATTGAAGGATAAGCAATACATTTACAAATCAATAATAGCCCTAATAATGCAGAAATTATACCACATATTAGACGAATAGACACAGAGTAGCTTTGAAGTAAATTACCCAAGGCTGCAAATCCAAGCATTACTCCAGCAATAGGAATTGGTATTTTTTTTATCATAATTTTAACTCCTATGCATGTTCTAAAACATCAGTATTAACTAGATTAAGTTCTCTTACAACTATTTCAGCAACTTTACCAGCCACTAATCCAGTGAAATATATGCACTGTTCTTTGTGAGCTCCTACGCTCATATCAAATTCTTTTGTAAGAATACGACAACATAGAGCATTTTTTCCGTTAGCTACTTTAAACCAGTCATGTAACTCTTTTGATAACTCTAAGTTTTTTTCCACTTTTGGATCACCTTGTTTAGTACGTCCAAAAAATAATCCAAGGGTCATAACGCCGCCAGATACTGCACCACATAAACATTTAGAACGTCCTATACCAACTGGGAATCCTGAAGCCATTGATATTACCTCTTCTGGTATATCCAGCTCAAAGTTAGAACGAATTGCACTAACTACTGCCTCTGAGCAAAAAAATCCACCACGAAATAGTTCTTCTGCATCTTTAGTAATTTTATTAATACTTACTTCCTTTTTTATATTCATAATATACCTCCATGAAAATGTTTTATTTACAGGAATATTATAAGTTTTTGTAGAGTTTTATTCAAATTATAAAAATCTATAATGCTGGTGTATAAATTGAAAAAATCTATAAGTAAGGCAAATTTTGATATGTCGATATGATTAATGTATAATAAAACATGTTCAAATATGTTTGAATTTGTTTGTTATTAAATAAACAAACATAAATAAACAAAATGTGTTGCAGTTTATAAAGGTTTATGGAATAATATAAACATAGATGAACATAAACGAACTTCAAAATAAACATGAAAAGAAGGTATGAAAATGTTCCAATTAGATAGACATAAAAAAATATATGATTATATAGTGAAAAATAAAAATGCTACAGTAAATGAATTAGCTGATATTTGTCAAGTAGCAACAATGACCATAAGAAGAGATTTAGATAAGATGGAAAAAGATGGTCTTATAACTAGGGTATTTGGTGGGGCTGTAATAGATAGCTCAATGGTAAAGGAAGTTGACTATGCAGACAAAGAAAAATGCTACATGGAAGAAAAAGTAAAAATTGCAAAAGAAGCAGTAAGACTTGTAAACGACAATTCCATAGTAATATTGGATGCAGGTACAACTTGTATGGAAATAGCAAAGCTATTAGTAGACAAAAGTAATTTAAAAGTAATTACAACAGATATATTAATTGCTGCTTACTTAATGAAGTATGAAAATTTAGAAGTTTATTGCACAGGAGGAAGAATTCAAAGAAACACAGGTAGTTGTTTAGATACTTATACAATAGATTTCTTAAGCAATATAAATGCAGATATATGTTTTGTTGGAGCAAGTGCCATAAATCAAAACTTAGAACTAGCAGCTTTTGTTCCAAACAAGGCAAAGGTAAAACAAACTATGATAGATGTATCTATGCATAGGGTACTTGTAACTGATAATTCAAAATTCAACAAAAGAAGTTTTACTAAAATTAGAAACTTAAAAGATTTTGAAATAGTTATTACCGATGAAGGTTTGGAAGAAGAGATACTAAAGAAAATGGAAGATGAAGGTGTAAACATAAAATTAGTTTAAAGATGGGGGAGACATATGAAATTATATGTAATAGCCGATGATCTTACAGGCGCAAATGCAACAAGTGTTTTATTAGCAAAGGAAGGCTTTAAATGTTCTACATTTATTGATTCTAGACTTCTAAACGATGAAAATATGAGTCGTTGTGATGTAGTAGCTGTAAGCACTGATAGTAGAGGTGTTACTAAAGAAGAAGCTTATGAGAGAGTGAGCAAAGAAGTAGAAAGAGTAAAGCATTTACAACCAATATATACAAAAAGAATAGATTCAACCTTAAGAGGAAATATAGGGTCAGAAATAGATGCTATCTTAGATCAAGATAAAGAATCCATAGCTGTAGTCGTTGCATCTTATCCTGATTCAGGAAGAATTTCTATAGGTGGATTTTTACTAGTAAACTCAGTGCCACTTCAAAATACTTTGGTGGCAAAGGACCCAAAATGTCCAGTCACTAATTCAAGTGTAAAAGAAATAATACAAAGCCAAAGTAAATTCAAGGTAGCTGATATACAAATTAGTGATGTTTTAAGAGGAGAAGAATTTTTAAGCAGAAAAATAAATTTATTAGTAGATGAAGGAAACAGAATAATTGTTGTAGATGCAGTAACTAATGATGAAATAGAAACAATAGCAAAAGCATCTGCACTAATAAAATTAAATGTTATTCCTGTTGATCCAGGACCCTTTACTAAATGTTTAATGAATGCTAGATATGGATCATCTCAAGTAGAGCAAGGTAAGAAAGTTTTCTTTGCCATAGGAAGTGTAAGTAAAACTACCATAGGTCAAATAGAATATTTAGTTGCAACAAAATCACCAGCTCTTGTGAAAGTGAATCCATTAAAACTTATAGATGATGAAAAAATAGATAAAGAGATTGAAAGAGTATTACACATAATAGAAGAAAAATTAAAGCTTAGTACATCTAATATTGTTGGAATAACTACAACAACAAGAGAAGATGAGGTTTTAAATTTAAGAGAATTGTCTAAGAAACTTGGAATAGATGAAGAGGCAGTATCAGTTAAGATAAACAAAGGTTTAGCTAAAATAACAGAGCTGGCTTTGGAATTATCGAATTCATCTATAGGAGCCTTATATACTAGTGGCGGTGATGTAACTATGGAAGTTATGAAAAGACTAGGTGTTGAAGGTATAGATATAAAAGATGAAATAATACCACTAGCAGTATATGGAAGATTTATTGGAGGTAAATACCCTAATATGCCGGCAATAACAAAGGGAGGTCTTATAGGAGATAAGAAAACCTTATCCCTTTGTATAGATTATTTAGCAACAAAAATATCAACACAATATTACATTAAATAATGACATTAAATTTGGAGGAATAGTTATGAACAGAGAATATATAGGAGTACCTTTAGGAGATCCAGCAGGGATAGGACCGGAGATTGTGGTTAAATCCATAGCAAAAGAGAAAACAAACACTTATGCAAACATAGTTGTATTTGGAAATAAAGAAATATTAGAAAAAGCTATAGAAGTTTGTGAAGTGGATATGAAAATAAATATTATAGAAAATCCAGAAGATGGGGACTACAACAACAAAACATTAAATTTAGTAAACATAGATAACATAGATATGAATAAATTTGAACCAGGTATGGTTAGTGGAATGTGTGGAAAGGCTGCTTTTGAATATTTAGCTAAATCTATAGATTATGCAATGGCAGGTAAAGTTAAAGCTATAGCAACTACGCCACTTAACAAAGAGTCATTTAAAGCAGGTAAAGTGCCATACATAGGACACACAGAAGTATTAGAAGATTTAACAAAAACATACAACCCTTTAACTATGTTCCAAGTGAGAGATTTAAGAGTATTCTTCTTAAGCAGACACGTATCACTTAGAAAAGCTTGCGATTTAGTTACTGAGGAAAATATGTATGAATTCATAATAAGATCAAAAGAAGCACTAAGACAACTTGGAATAGAAAATCCTAAAATGGCAGTGGCAGGGTTAAATCCTCATTGCGGAGAGCATGGATTATTTGGACACGAAGAAAGACAAATAGAACCAGCAATTCAAAGGGCAAGAAAAGAAGGAATAGACGTGGTAGGTCCAATAGGAGCAGACTCAGTATTTTTCTTTGGACTTCAAGGAAAGTTTGATGCAGTACTTTCTCTATATCATGATCAAGGGCATATAGCTACAAAAACTGTAGACTTCCATAGAACTATATCAATAACAAACAATATGCCTTTCTTAAGAACGTCAGTTGACCATGGAACAGCATTTGATATAGCTTGGAAAAACATAGCAAACGAAATAAGTTTAGTAGAAGCCATAAGACTTGCTGGAGATTACGCTCCAAACTTTAATAAAAAGTAAACAACAATTTATCCATATAAAACAATGTATCTAAACCAACGCATACGCTAATGGGTGTGCGAAGTTTAGATACATTGTCACTAAAGTTTATTAAATGTAATTTATATAAAGTTAAAAATTAAAAATTTATTAATTTGGGGGAATCATAATGAATAACGAATTAGTTGTATCAGGACCGCAAATATTAATAGGTCTAGGCCTTGGAATAACATTATTAATATTTATGATGTTAAAAACTAAGGTGCATCCATTCTTAGCAATGATAATAAGTGCATCAATAACAGGATTAGTTGGGGGAATGCCAGCTGGAGATGTAGTAAACAGTATAACAACTGGATTTGGAAATACACTTGGTAGTATAGGTATAATTATTGGATTTGGTGTTATGATGGGTGAAATATTTGAAGTATCAGGAGCAGCAAAAAAGATGGCTCAAATATTCGTTGAAAAACTAGGTAAAGGTAGAGAAGAATTAGCTCTAGCTATTACAGGATTTTTAGTGTCAATACCAATTTTTTGTGATTCAGGATTTGTAATTTTATCACCACTTGCAAAATCAATATCAAGAAATACAAAAAAATCAGTTATATCTTTAGGTTTATCACTAGCTTTAGGTTTAGTTATTACACATACATTAGTACCACCTACTCCAGGACCAGTTGGAGTTGCTGGTATATATGGTGCAAATGTAGGTACAACATTATTATTAGGAATTGTTTGTGCCATACCAATGACATTTATTGGGCTTCTTTATGCTAAGTACATAGGACAAAAGCAATATAAAGTACCAGGTGAAGATGGTGAAAGTTATTTAAGTAGTGAAGATTTAGGAGCAATGGCTCATGACGAAGTAGCAGCAACTTTAATAGGTAGTGAAGAAGTATTGCCATCAGCACTTATGTCATTTATGCCAATATTTGTACCAATTATATTAATATTATTAAAAACAGTTACGACACAAATGGCGCTAGAAGGTGGATTTATAGAAGTAGTAAACTTCTTAGGAGCTCCTGTTATAGCTGTTGGTTTAGGTTTAATAATAGCAATATATGGGTTAGGTAAAGATCAAGATAAAAAAGAAATAACAAATACTATGGAAAAAGGTATAAAATCTGCAGGTGTAATAATGTTAGTTACTGGGGCAGGTGGAGCTTTAGGAATGATAATAAGAGATTCTGGTGCAGGAGACTACATAGCAGGACTTATAGCAAATACAGCACTACCAGCAGTAATAATACCATTTGCCATATCATCAATAGTAAGATTAATACAAGGAAGTGGTACAGTTGCCATGACAACAGCAGCATCTGTAACAGCTCCAATGATGGCAACACTTGGATTATCACCAGAACTTGCAGTATTATCAGCTTGTATGGGTTCATTAGTATTCTCTCACTTTAATGATTCATATTTCTGGGTTGTTAACAGAACTTTAGGAGTTACTGAGGTTAAAGAACAATTAAGAGGTTACTCTATAGCAAGTACAATAGTATGGGCTGTAGGATTTGTAGAGTTAATGATATTAAATATGTTTATGTAATTATATAAGGATGTATCACTAAAACAGTGATACATCCTATTTTTTTATTTTTTCAAAATTTAACCTATTTTATCATTAAATAATAAGATGCAAATTTGGGGATATTTATTATTAGATAAAATAAAAGTTTGTTAATGACATAAATGTGAAAGGATAAATTCAAAATGAAAGTAAATGCTTGGAAAGATTTTAATGATGGAATTTGGCAGGACAAAATAGATGTTAGGGATTTTATACAAGGCAACTACTGCCCATATGAAGGTGATGATAAATTCCTAGCAGATGCTACTGAAAATACTAAAAAACTATGGGAACAAGTACTAGAATTAAATAAAAAAGAAAGAGAAAATGGTGGAGTATTAGATGTGGATACTCATACCGTATCTGGCATAAATGCTTATAAAGCAGGATATTTAAATAAAGATTTAGAAACAATAGTAGGTTTTCAAACGGATGAACCATTTAAAAGAGCAGTAATGCCTTTTGGTGGTATAAGAATGGTGGAGTCTGCTTGTAAAGCTTATGGTTTTGAATTGGATGAAGAAATAAAAGAAATATTTACAAAATATAGAAAAACTCATAATCAAGGCGTATTTGATGCATATACAAAAGAGATGAGATTAGCAAGAAAGGCTGGAATCATAACAGGTCTTCCAGATGCTTATGGTAGAGGTAGAATAATAGGAGATTATAGAAGAGTTGCACTATATGGCGTAGATAGATTAGTAGAAGACAAAACAGTTGAAAAAGATGAGCTAGATAATGAAGAAATGACAGAAGATGTAATTAGATTAAGAGAGGAATTATCAGAACAAATAAGAGCCTTAGAACAATTAAAAGAAATGGCACAGTCTTATGGATTTGACATTTCAAAACCTGCAACTAATGCAAAAGAAGCTATTCAATGGCTATATTTTGGATTTTTGGGAGCTATAAAAGACCAAAATGGTGCTGCCATGTCTTTAGGTAAAACTTCCACATTTTTGGATATTTATATTGAAAAAGATATAAAAGCAGGCTTAATTACAGAAGAGCAAGCACAAGAAATGATAGATCACTTTGTTATGAAATTAAGATTAGTTAAATTCCTAAGAACTCCAGACTACAATGAGTTATTCTCAGGTGATCCAACTTGGGTAACAGAAAGTATTGGTGGTATGGGTAGTGATGGAAGAACTTTAGTAACTAAAACTTCTTTTAGAATGTTAAACACACTTTATACACTAGGGCCATCACCAGAGCCAAACTTAACAGTTTTATGGTCAACTAAACTACCACAAGGATTTAAGGATTTTTGTTCAAAGGTTTCCATAGATACAAGTTCAGTACAATATGAAAATGATGATTTGATGAGAGATTACTACGGAGATGATTACGCAATTGCATGTTGCGTGTCAGCTATGAATGTTGGCAAGCAAATGCAGTTCTTTGGTGCTAGAGTAAACTTAGCAAAAACATTACTTTATACTATAAATGGTGGTATAGACGAAAAACTAGGAATACAAGTATCACCGGATTTTGGAAAAATAGATAGCGAATATCTGAATTATGATGAGGTAATGGAAAAGTTTGAGCATTATACTGATTGGTTAGCAAAACTTTATGTAAATACATTAAATGTAATACATTTTATGCACGATAAATATTGTTATGAACGTTTGCAAATGGCTCTACATGAGAGAGATATAATTAGAACTATGGCTTGTGGTATAGCTGGATTATCAGTTTGTGCAGATAGTTTATCAGCTATTAAGTATGCAAAAGCCAAACCTATAAGAAATGAACAAGGAATAGCTGTTGATTTCAAAATAGAAGGAGAATTTCCTACCTATGGCAACAACGACGACAGAGTAGATAGCATAGCTGTATATTTAGTTGAAAACATGATGAACAAAATAAGAAAAAATAAAACTTATAGAGATGCTATTCATACTCAATCTGTTCTTACTATAACTTCAAATGTGGTTTATGGTAAGAAAACAGGCTCAACACCAGATGGTAGAAAAGCAGGAGAACCATTTGCACCAGGTGCGAATCCAATGCATGGTAGAGATAAAAGTGGTTCATTGGCATCCCTAGCATCTGTTGCTAAGTTACCATATAATCATTCTATAGATGGAATATCAAATACTTTCTCTATTATTCCAGATGCTTTAGGTAAATCAGGAGAAGAAAGAATAAGAAACTTAAGCAACTTAATGGATGGATATTTCTCACAATCAGCTCATCACTTAAATGTAAACGTACTTGTTAGAGAAACGTTACTACATGCTATGGATCATCCAGAAGAATATCCTCAACTTACAATAAGAGTATCTGGATATGCAGTAAACTTTATTAAATTAACTAGAGAACAACAAATGGATGTAATTAATAGAACATTCCATGGAAAAATGTAATTAAATAAAAAATATATAAAAAGGTCTATGACACTAAAAATAGTGTCATAGATCTTTTTATGGTAATAAATAAAACTCATAGCCATTATTTCTTGATTTATCAATAACTTCACTAAGGATATCTGCATTAGTCTTAGATATGGCATGTAACAATAATATAGAACCATCGTGAAGATGACCTAATATGTGCTTTTTAGCATATCCTGGAGAAGGTTGATTTGTAGGTTCATAATCACCATAAGCAAAACTCCAAAATATAGTTTTATAACCTAAATCATTAGTCATAGCCAAACTTTTTTGCGAATACTTACCCATTGGTGGCCTAAAAAACTTAGGCATATCTTGTCCAGTCAATTCTTTAAATTTAAACTCGACATCGGCAAGTTCTTTATTAAAAACTTCAGGAGAATATGCAACGCTAGGCATAGAGTAGTGGTGATTTGTATGATTTGCTACAACATGACCTTCAGCTACCATTCTTTTTACAGTGTCAGGGGAGTAAGTAATGTAATGAGATGTAACAAAGAAAATAGCCTTTACATTCTTTTCTTTCAAAACATCTAAAATATCATCTGTATATCCATTTTCATAACCTTCATCAAAAGTTAAATACAAGGACTTTTTATTAGGTTGTTTTGGTCCATTATAAAATGCGTCGTAATCACTTAATTTAAATTTTAGCTCATCATTAATTTGAGGAGTTCTAAATTGATCGTTTGGGATAAAAAACCAGTCGATGCAAGTGTTGTCTAAGCTAGATGATTCAAATTTTGATGTTTTATAGTCACTATTATTTGCGTATGTTTTTGGAAATCCAAAGAAAGGGACACACAAAGATGACAAGAGTAAGATAGTAATAAATTTGTTCAAGATAACACCTTCCTTGTTGAAAATAAAATACTTATACTACTATGATTCCATAGAATAAACACATTATAAGTGGAAAAATTATAATGTGTTTAGAAAAAAAGAAAGTATATATCTTCAATAAGAAAATACATACTTTCTTTTTTATATATGGGGATTATATTAGTATTAAGATAGTTTACTTAATAAGTAAATCTAATGCACTTTTTAAGTCATCTATTATATCTTCTACATTTTCAAGTCCAACGGCAAGTCTTACTAAACCGTCAGTTATATTAGCATTTGCACGTTCTTCAGGAGTACAAGCTGAGTGAGTCATAGAAGCTGGATGCTCAATTAATGTTTCTGCATCTCCTAAGCTTACAGCTAATGTACAAAGATTCAATGTATTCATTAACTTTTCGCCTGATTCAATACCGCCTTTTACCTCAAAAGATATCATTGCTCCAGGTAGAGACATTTGTTTTTTAGCAAGTTCAAATTGAGGGAAACTTTCTAATCCAGGATAATTTATGCTCTCTATTGCTGGATGTTTCTCTAAGAATTTAGCTACTTTCATAGCATTTGAACAATGTTGTTCCATTCTTACTGCTAATGTTTTAAGTCCTCTATTTATTAAAAAGGCATCGTTTGGACTTAGAACAGCACCAGTAAAATCTTTTATACCTTCAAATCTAACTTCATTTACAAATTCACTATATCCAGCTATAAAACCAGCTATAACATCACCATGTCCGTTTAAGAACTTAGTAGCAGAATGTAAAACAACATCAGCTCCTAGTGACAAAGGTCTTTGGATATAAGGTGTACAGAATGTATTATCAACCATAACTAACACGTTTTCTTGGCTATGAGCAATTTTAGCTATTTTTTCAATATCATATAATCTAAGTGTTGGGTTAGCAGGTGTTTCAAAGTATACAACTCTTGTATTAGGTTTCATAGAATTTTTTACTTTTTCTAAATCAGTGAAATCAACAAAGTCAACTTCGATTGCAAATTTAGTTAAACCTCTAGATAATAATGCTTGAGTACAACCATAAAGAGTATCACTAGCTAATACATGATCTCCAGCTTTTAATGCTGTCCATAATGTTGAAGATATTGCACCCATACCCGATGCAGTTGATATACAAGACTCAGCACCTTCTAGTTCAGCAATTTTTTCTTCTAATGATGTATTAGTAGGGTTGCCTAATCGAGAATATATATATCCTTCTTCTTCTCCCTCAAATCTTTTTCTTCCTTGTTCTGCACTATCAAAAACAAATGTTGAAGTTTGATAGATTGGTAGTCCTAATGCACCTGCTGCATTTTTGTGATGTCCTGCATGTATAGCTTTTGTTGCAAATCCTTTAACTTTCATTGAAAAGTCCTCCTAAGTATATATTGTTTTTATTAATAAAAATTAATAATTATAAAGCTAATTTTAAAATATCTACAAATTTGGATGCGTCTAAAGGTATGTAGTGGCCAGCTGTTGATTGATTATTATTAGTAGCACGCATTGCCATTAATTCAAAATGTTCATCTGTTATGCCTTTTTGTGATAATTTAGTATTTAAATTTAGTGAAACGAAGAAGTCGTTTAAGTGATGAGATAATTTAAGTGCCATTTCTTCTTCAGAGTAACTATTATAATCTATGTTAAACAGGCGGTTTGCCAATTGTGAAAGTTTTGAAGGTTTATTATAAGCCATGTATTTTGTCCAAGCAACTAAAACTATAGCCATACCTTCACCATGAGTTAGCTCATATTGAGCACTTAGTTCATGCTCTATTCTATGTGATCCCCAATCAGCTACTCGTCCAGTGTCTAGTAAATTATTATGGGCGATAGAAGCTAACCACTGAATTTCAGAGCGTGCATTTATATCATTAGGGTTTTTCATTAATCTTTCTGCATTTAGAATAAGGGCTTTACAAGCTCCTTCAATTAAATAGTCTGTTGTATCTACATATTTAGTATCAGTAAAATAACGTTCTAATAAATGAGATAATATATCTGCTATTCCACATGCAGTTTGGTATGGTGGTAATGTTAAAGTATATTCAGGATTCATAATTGCAAATTTAGGTATTATGAAATCGCTTTCGATGCCTAGTTTATAAAGCCCATTTGAAATAATAGAGCAGTTAGACGTTTCTGAACCACTTGCAGGTATTGTTGAAATTACGCCAATTGGAAGAGCAGTTGAAATTGAATCTTTACCTTCAAAAAAGTTCCATACATCCCCATTATAAGGTATTCCTGCAGATACGGCTTTAGCAGTATCCATGGAACTACCACCTCCAACTGCGAGAATAAAGTCTACATTATTTTCTTTACCTACTTCTATAAGTTCTCTAACATGTTCAATTTTAGGATTAGGAACAACACCACCTTTTTCAGTAAATTTAATTCCTAATTCTTCGCAAGCCTTATTAACTGTATCCCATATTCCTAATTTTTTTACAGTGCTTCCACCATAAATTAAAAACAGAGAAGTTACATTATAATCTTTTAACAGTTGCTTTATATTTTGTTCTGAGCCTTTACCAAATATTACTCTTGATGGATTATAGTACTGGAAATTAATCATTATTTAAAACCTCCTTATTTATTAAAGCATAATCTATTTTGCAATTTAATTTTTTACAAGTTTCAGTCCATTCCCTAGATAACTTATAATCAGTTATTAAAACATCAATATCCTTAAGGTTTGCAAATAAGATATCAGATTTATTGCCAACCTTTGTATGATCCATTAATAAAAAGTGTTCCTTTGAATTCTTAATCATCAATTCTCTTATTTTGGCACTATCAAAGTTGTTATCGGATAACCCATATTTAGTGTCTACAAATGGACAACTTATGAAGCATTTATCTGCATAATAAACACTTAGATTATCTAAAGTATGATATCCAATAAATGAGCTTGTGCTTGAGTGAAATTTACCCCCTAGACATATTAGATTAATATTAGACTGGTAACTTTCGCATAAATTACAAATTCTAAGTGAATTAGTGATAAGCGTTATATTAAGTTGAGAAGCAATTAGTGCTTCTGCCAATTTTAAGCATGTTGTACTTGAATCTAACATTATAACATCATTATCTTTGATACAGTTTAAAGCTCTTTGGGCCATCTGTTCTTTTTCTTCAATATAAAAAGTTTCTCTTAATTGTATTGGAACACCCTTATCATATTTTTCTGGTAGATATGCTCCTCCATGAATTCTACATAATTTATTGGCCTTTTCCATTTCTCTTAAATCTCTTCTTATAGTTTCTTCACTACATTCTAGTAGCTTGCTTAAATCAGAGATTAGTACGCTCCTTTTTTTATGTAATTCTTTCTCTATAATATTATGTCTATCAATTTTTAACATAATTAACTCCTTGATAATCAATATTTATACCTATATTTTATTTATAATTTTTTTACTAATAATGAATATCTGTATGATTTAATTGTAGAGGAATTAATTTTAGAATGCAATATAAAAATAACAATAAATCACAAAAAACAACAAAAATTAAATTAAACGGTCAAAAAACAAAAAGAAAACGATTTTTTTGTTGGAAAAATGTTGTTTTTTGATTATTCATGTGATACATTTATGGTAAATAGAGAAGGGGGAGACAAAAATGAACTCAAGAAAACTAGTATTAGACGCAGCAAAAAAATTATACGCTGAAAAATTAGTAGCAGGAACAAGTGGAAATATAAGTATAAGAAATGTTGATGGAGGAGAGAATAGTTATTTAATAACTGCAAGTGGATTATCTTACGATATTATGACTGAAGAAGATATTGTAGAAATTGATGGAGAAGGAAATTCAAAAGTAGAAGGACAAAAACCATCATCAGAGTGGAAAATGCATATAGAAGTATATAAAAAATACCCAGAAGTAAATGCAATTGTTCATACACATTCATCAATGGCTACAGGATTTGCAGTTAACCATCAAGATATACCATTAATATTAATAGAAATGAAACCTTTTTTAGGTGGAGATGTTAAAGTAGCTCCTTTTAGACCAGCTGGCTCTGAAGAATTAGCTCAAGTTATATTACCATATTTAGAGGATCGTACAGCTTGTTTATTAGCAAACCATGGAGTTATTGCAGTTGGTAAGACTATGGAAGATGCTTTCGTAGCAGCAGAATATGTTGAAGATGCAGCAAAAATTTATTACTATGCAAAAACATCAGGAGTTCCAGTTATTTTAGACTAAAAATAATAAGTATGAAGCTTTAGATGAGTCTGCATTCTAATAATAGATCTATATTTATTTTCATACATAAACACATTTCAATTATATATAAATCATTTACAAAGAATTTACTCTAATCGTACTTATTCAAAAATTATAAAAGGATTCATATAAGTTTCATACTCCAAAATTATTTTATAGATTATAAAAATCCAATAAATTATTTTAGGAGGAAAAAATGGAAAATAATAAGAAGTCAAAGGGTAGTTTTTTAGGATTGGTGCCACTGTGCGTATTTTTAGTTTTGTATTTTGCCGTTGGTATAGGAACAGGAAGTTTTGATAATATGCCTTTAATGATAGGTATAACAATTGCAGTTGGTGTTGCTTTAGCCTTGAATAAAAAAGGAGAAGAGAAGTTATCTTTTGAAGAAAAGGTTACTCTGTTTTGTAAAGGAGCAGGGGATAGTACATTAGTACTTATGGTAGTTATATTCTTATTAGCAGGAGCATTTTATGGAATTGCTGGTGCTATGCATGCTAGTGATTCTGTTACTAATTTTGGCTTAAGTATATTACCTTCTAACATGGTACTGCCAGGCTTGTTCGTAATAGGATGTATTTTAAGTTTCTCTATGGGAACTTCAATGGGAACTGTATCAGCTTTAATGCCAATTGCCGTATCTCTTTCTCAAGCAACAGGATTTAATATGGCTTTAGTATGTGGTGTTGTTGTAGGTGGAGCATTATTTGGTGATAACTTATCATTTATTTCTGATACTACAATAGCAGCTACACGTACTCAAGACATACCAATGAGAGATAAATTTAAAGCAAATATATTGATGGTTTTACCAGCAGTTATTATTACTTTAGTATTATTATCTTTACAACCAATGGGTAGTGCATCAGCTGGAGCAGGTGGAGAATATAGTTTTGTAAATATGATACCTTATGCAATAGTTATAGTGTTATCATTACTAGGAGTAAATGTTATAACAGTAATGAGTACAGGAGTGCTTGTAGGAGTAATAATAGGAGTTATGCATGGTGATTTTACTATAATAGGATCTTTAACTGTAATTCATGAAGGTATGACTTGGATGGAAGATATGGCTTTAATAGCTGTGTTAGTAGGTGGTTTAGTTGCACTTATGAATTATCTTGGCGGGATAGAGTGGTTACTTTATAAGTTAACTAGAAAAACAAAAACTGCTCGTAGTGCAGAGTTATCAATAGCAGCATTAGTAAGTTTAATAGATATATCAACAACTAATAATACTATATCAATTATAGCAGCAGGTCCAATAGCTAGAGATATAGCTGATGAATATAATATTTCAAGAGCTAGAACAGCAAGTATTCTTGACTTATTCTCATCTGGTTGCCAAGGTTTATTACCATATGGAGGACAATTACTAACTGCAGGTGCATTGGCAGGTATATCTCCAGCTACAATTTTACCTTATTGCTGGTATTCTATGTTAATGCTAGTATTTGGAATCGTATTTATATTAATAGGTTGGCCTCAAATGGCATCTAAAACAAAACCAAAATTAGTAGTTAATCAACTTGAAGAATAAAAATTATAATGTGAATTATCTATTTTATATATTGGGGGGCGTAACATGGAAAAGTATTTAGATCATTTTTTAATGAATACTAATACGGCAAAAGAGTATGCAAAGGATAAGTTAGAATATTTTCAAGAAGAGTCGATACTAGAGTGTATAGAAATCGGGGATGGAAATATTAACTATGTGTTCAAAGTATGGGAAGAATCAACTGGAAAATCTATTATTATTAAGCAAGCAGATAAATTTTTAAGGTCATCAGGCAGGCCATTAGATGTATATAGAAATAAGATAGAAGCAGAAATCCTTATGATTGAAGGCAAACTTGCAAAAGAATTTGTGCCTGAGGTATTTTATTATGATGAGAATATGTGTGCACTTTCAATGGAAGATATATCAGAGTATAAAAATCTTAGAACTGAATTAATGCAAGGGAAAACGTTTGGCTGCTTGGCGGATAGTATCTCAACATTTTTAGTAAATACTTTATTGCCTACTACGGATTTAGTTATTGATAGAGCAACAAAAAAAGAATATGTGAAATTGTTTACGAATATTGAACTATGTGATATAAGTGAGGATTTAGTTTTTACTGAACCGTATTATGATTATAAGGGTAGAAATATAATATTAGATGAAAACAAAACATTTGTAGAAGAGTATTTGTATAATGACGATAAACTAAAGAAAGAAGTGGCAATTCTTCGTGACAAATTTATGAATCAATCTCAAGCCTTAATACACGGAGATCTGCACTCAGGCTCAATATTTATAAATGAAGATGGATTAAAAGTGATTGACCCAGAATTTGCTTTTTATGGTCCTATGGGATACGATGTTGGAAATGTAATAGGTAATCTATTCTTTGCTTGGGCTAACAAATATTATACAGATAGGAATAATGAAGATTTCCTTAACTGGATTTCAACTACTATAGAAGAGACGATAAATTTATTCATGGATAAATTTTCAGAAAAATATGACGATTTAGTCACTTTCAATTTGTATAATAAGCATTTTAAAGAAGATTACATAAAGAAAGTGATATCAGATTCTTTTGGATATGCTGGAACTGAAATAATACGTAGAGTAGTTGGTGACTCGAAGGTAATAGAAGTGACATCTGTTGAAGATATAAATAAAAGATTGCCGATGGAGAGAAGCTTAATAAAAATGGGCATTAGTCTAGTTAATAATAGAGATAAATTTTTAGAAGGAAAAGATGTAGTAAGAGAGTTTGAATTAGTATTATCTTAATTAAAATATAAAAAATTTACAGAGTAGTAATTATAGTTACTACTCTGTTACTTAAAATGAGGTTTATATTATGAAAAGAATGGATCAAGATTTAGCTTTCATGCTTCAGTATGAAAATGTGGCATGGTATGAAGATGGAAAAGTAAGAATATTAGATAGACGTATTTATCCAACAGAAGTAAAATTTGTTGAGTGTACAACACACGAAGAAGTGGCAAAAGCTATTCAAGATATGGTTACTCAAAGTGCAGGACCATATACAGCAGCAGGAATGGGAATGGCTCTAGCTGCATATGAAGCTAAGAACAAAAAAGAAAAAGATCAATTGGAGTATATGGAAAAAGCATCTTATACTATTTCTCATGCAAGACCAACTACGGCAAATCGTATGGGACTTATAACAGAGAGATGTTTTAAAGAATGGGAAAAAGCTATAGACAGCGGACAAGACCCTGTAGATGCTGTATTTAACAGAACGATAGACTCATTAAATAGAAGATATTCTACTATGGAAATAGTAGGAGAATATTTAGCAGATATGTTTCCTAAGAATGGAACAATTCTTACTCAATGTTTTGGAGAAACAATTATAGGAATGATGTTACGTGCAGCTAAAAAAAGAAATAATGATATAAAAGTATACTGTGCAGAAACAAGACCTTATTTGCAAGGTGCTAGGCTTACATCTAGTTGTTGTTCTCAAATGGGATTTGATACAACTGTAATAACTGATAATATGATAGCTTATGCAATGGAACATAAAAATATAGACTTATTCACATCAGCAGCAGATACAATAGCTAAAGATGGACACATTGCAAATAAAATAGGAACTTATCAAATTGCCTTATTAGCAAAATATTTTTCTATACCTTATTTTGTTACGGGAATACCAGATATTGATAAAGAAAAAGGTACAGATATTATAATAGAAGAAAGAGATCCACAGCAAGTATTAAGTTATAGAGGTATCAAAAATACTTTAGAAGAAGTTAAGGGTATTTATCCTTCATTTGATATAACACCACCTAGCTTAATTAGTGGTATTGTCACTGATAAGGGAATATATTCACCATATGATTTAAATAGATATTTTGATAGTGAAATGAAAGAATTTTATTAAGATTTTAATAAGGGGGAAATATATGAAATTATTAGTAAGAGCGCCAATAATAGAAGAAAGAAGAAAAGAACTAGAAGAAATGTTTGAAGAAGTAATATATGAACCTTGGACTGACTCAGGTGAAAGATATTATGAAGATGAAATGCTAGAAGCATTAAATAAATATGAACCAGATGCATTAATTACAGAGTTAGATAGAATAACAGAAAAAGTAGTAACAAATTATACAAAGTTAAAAGTAATAGGTGACTGTAGAGCTAATCCTGCAAATATCGATGTAGAGGCATGTAATAAAGCTAATATACCTATACTTTGCACACCTGCTAGAAATGCACAAGCTGTTGCAGAAATGTTAGTAGGTCTTTTGATTACATATATGAGAAACATTCCAAAATCTATGCAATGGATAAAAGATGGAAATTGGGTGGAGGGAACAACTCCTTATTATACTTGGATGGGAAATGAGTTACAAGGCAAATCAATTGGATTTGTTGGATTTGGAGCTGTAGGTCAATCAGCAGCTAAAATGCTAGAATCATTTGGAATGAAAATTTCATTCTACGATCCTTTTGTAGAAAATCACAAAGAAAACTACATTAAAGAAGACTTAGAAAGTATATTTAAAAAATGTGATATAGTTTCTATTCACTTACCTGTATTAGAAAGTACAAAAAATATGATTAATATGTCTTTGTTATCACTTATGAAACCAGAAGCTATATTTGTAAATACAGCTAGAACAGCAGTTGTAAATAATAAAGATCTTTACAATGTACTTAGTGATAAAAAAATAAAAGGGGCTATATTAGATGTACTAGAAACTGAGCCACCTACAAAAGAAGATTTAAAAATAGTTGAATTAGATAATGTTTTACTTACACCTCATATTTGTGGTGCAACATATGAAGTAACAAATCATCAATCTGATATAATAACTGAAAGATTAAAGAAATGGCTTAATAATGAAGACTTAGATAAAATAGTGTTTAATAAACAGATTCTGTTATAAGGAGCCTAACTATGGATAAAAATTATTTAATAGTTGATTTGGGGACAGGTAATACAAGAGTTGGATTGGTATCTTCTAATGGAGAAATTCTTTGTATTAAATCATTTGAAAATAATTACTATAGAGATTATGAATATGAAGATGCCCAGTATTTTATACCAACAGATTGGTCTAAACAAATTTTAAATTATATAAAAGAGATTATTAGTGAATTTCCTGAAATAAAAATATCTGCCATAACTTCTGTTGGAGCACGCCAAAGCATTGTATTATACAATAAGCTTGGCGAAGCTTTTTATGGACTACCAAATATAGACAACAGAGGTGAAGCATGGGTAAGTGATGTGGGAAATTCAGTTGATGTTTATAAAAAAAGTGGAAGATGGCTTACATGTGATTTTCCAGCAGCAAAATTATTAGGTTTAAAGAAAAAACATATAGATATATACAATGAAATATTTAAATTTACAAGTTTAAGTGAATGGATCGGAGAAATATTTACGGGAAAAATATGTATTGAACCTTCTCAAGCATGTGAAACACAATTATTTGATATAGATAAACTTGATTGGTCATCAGTATTATGTGACTATTTTGGTGTTGACAAAAATATATTACCCGATATAAAATCAGCTGGGGAAATAATAAGAAATATAAGTCCTAAATTGTGTCAAGTATTAAGAATTGATGAAGATTGCGTGTTTATTGTAGGAGGAGCAGATACACAAGTAGCAGTAAAAGGAATTGAGATAAAAGAAGGAGAAGTAGCTATCGTATCAGGAACAACTTCTCCTGTCGTAGCAATTTCAAATGATAGAATTTATGATAAAGAAGAAAGATGTTGGACTGATAGTAACTTAAAGGGTGAAAATTATCAAATAGAAACAAACCCTGGAGTTACAGGTTTAAACTATCAACGACTTAAAAACCTGTTATGCAAAGATGTATCTTATGAAGAAATTGACAAAGAATTATTTAATAAGGATAACTATAAATGTATTTCTATTTTATCAACCTTATTTTTTGATGAAGCTAAATCCATAAAAACAGGTGGATTTATTATGAGACCTCCGTTTGATGGAAATATAGATAAATATGATTTGATGTGGTCAGTAGCAGCAGATATAACTTGTTCAACATATCTTCAATATTGTAATTTAAATAATCTAATTGTAAATAGCAATGATTATATTTTAGGCTGTGGAGGTGGATTACAATCTGAATTTGTAAGTCAAATGATAGCAAACCTAACAAATAAGAAACTGTATGTTAGAAAAGGCTCTTCTCAAGCATCACTTAATGGTGGTATAAAGATTTGTAATGAGTATTTTAAAATAAATAATGGAGATAGAGATAAAGGTTGCATTATTTATTATCCGTCTAAAAATCATTTTATTAAAAAATACTATGATCAGTGGTTTGAAACTAGAAAAAATATTAATTAAATAATAGGTGGCAAATTAAAATAAAGTTGAAAAAAATATTTAGAAGTTTTATGTGGAAATAAAGGATATAATTTTAGATAAAAAAGTAAAAAATACATTTTCATTTAAAAATAATGTAAAATATTGCCAATTAATTGAGAGCATGATACTATTAAACTATAAAAATTAAAGTTATAAAATAGAAGCCATGAAGGTTATTTGTTGTATTTGAAATACAGCATGATTTTCATGGCTTTTTTATGCAAAAAGGGGAGGCTTATATGGGTAAAACAATTATGCTTTTAGGTGTTTATGGTATGGAGTCAGTTGAGTGTGGTGGTGTACTTGCTAAAAATGCTAAAGATGGAGGAAAATCAATAGCATCAATAATGTTAGCAGGTGAGAGAATGAAAGAAAATCTTAAAAAGAGTAGTGAAATACTAAACATAGAAATGTCTTACACAGATTTTGAAAGTGGAAATATGAACGTTGATTTAGAATCTAAGAAAAAACTAGTAAGAGAGATTAGAAAATTTAAACCAGATATTATAATAACTCAAGACCCACATGGATGTATAAGTGATTTTGACCCAGATAGAAGACCTGCAATGACTTTGATTTTAGAAGCTATATCACTTTGTAATAGAAATTTTGATGAGTGGAGTATAAAGGAATATGGATTACATAAGATACCAAATATTTATTATATGTTTGCCCATGATACTGATACAGTTGTAGATATAAGTTCAGTATGGGATGAAAAAAACGCAGCAATGCAATGTCTGGAATCTCAGCTGGAGTTTAGTGGGAAGCATTTTGAAACTTATTATGGAAATAAAACTATGTTAAAAATAGTTCCCAACTGGAATGAACTTGACTCTTATCTTGAAAAAGGTAAGGCTGCTCAAAAGTGTTTTGACTATGCGCTATATTTATCAAATGGATCTGCTCATCATGGACAAGTTGCTTTTGCAGAGTGCTATAAAAAAGAAGGAAAATTTTATTTGGACAATTTAATTTAAAAAATGGGGGAGTAAAATGAAGAAATTATTAAGAACAATATTAATTACAGTCACGGTATTTTGTATAACGTTAACATCTGTTTTTGCAACAGAAAGCAGTGATAGTAAATTAATAGTAGGAGTAAGTGCAGATGAAAATAATATAACTCCATATACTTATGTTACAGGAGCACCAGGGTTAGATCTTGTAAACTTAGTATATGATAAATTATTTATATTAGATAAAGACAACAAAGTGATACCTTGGATGATAGAAGATGATTACAAAGTTAGCGACGACTATAAAACTTATGAAATGAAATTAAAAGAAAATATGAAGTGGCATGATGATAAAAAATTAACAGCAGAAGATGTAAAGTTTTCTTTTGAATATGCAGAAACTCAAAATCAATCTACTTTTACTAAAATAGCTAATGAAATAGAATCAGTAGAAGTAAAAGATGATTTAAATTTTGTTATAAAATTAAAAGAAGGTAATCCTGATTTTATAGGTGATTCTTTATCAGCATTCTTTATAATTCCACAGCACATATATAAAGATTATAAAAAAGCTGAAGAAACGAAAGAAACTATAGGTAGTGGAATATTTAAACTTGAAGAGTACAAGGTTGGAGAGTACTATAAGTTAAAAGCAAACAAAGATTATTTTAAAGGTAATCCTATTGTGGAAGAATTGTATATACCTATAATAAAAGATTCAACTGCAATGTTTAATGCTATTAAAAAAGGTGAAATAGCTACAAGTACGATGAATTTAACACCTGAATTACTTGATACATTTAAAAGTAATGATAATATAGGAATTTTAAATAGTACAGGTTATGGTACAACTATGCTTCAGTTTAATACAGAAAGAAAAATATTAAATGATGCTAATATAAGAAATGCCATAGCAAAAGCTATAAATATAGATGAAATAATTAAAACTGTAACCCTTGGATATGCTGAAAAAGGTAATCCAGGATTCTACTCAAAAACTTTAGATTATGCAAACAAAGATTTAGAAATAAAATACAGCGTTGAAGATGCTAAAAAAGCATTAGATGAAGCTGGATTTGATGTTATAAAAAATAATGTGAGACAAAATAAAGATGGTAAAAAGTTATGTTTTGAGCTTTTAGTTTATTCATCAAGCGCTTCAAGAATAAGAATTGCTGAAATGATAAAAGATTATTTAAGTAAAGTTGGGATAGAAATAAAAATATCTTCATTAGATGCTACAACTGTAGATGAATTAGTGTGGCCAGAATTTGATGTAGCCAAAGGTAGAGATTTTGATATGGCTATGTGGGGATGGTCTGCTGGAACTCAATTAAGCCCAACTAAAATAGTTGGTCTTGGAGATTCAGATACAGCAATAGGAACTTTAAATATTGGTGGATATAAAAGTGAAAAGTTTGATAAAAAAGCAAAAGAATTATCAACTACTTTAGATGCAGATAAAAGATTAAAACTTATTAAAGAATTACAATCTATAATAGCTAAAGACCTTCCGTTTGTAAATTTAATGAACCAAGATATAATAAGCGTTTACAACAAAAGTTTGGGAGAAAACTGGGTAATGCAAAATGGTGTGGGAGTTATAAATAGATTCTCATTCCTAAATAAAGAGAATAAAGTTAGTGCTACAAGTGATAGCAACAAAACTACTTATATAGGTGCTGGTGTAGTAATAATAGCAATAGCAGGTGGAGCAATATATTTTTCAAGAAAGAAAAGAGTGTAATATATGAAAAAAAATAAGAAGTTTATAAATTATTTAATCTTAATATTTTTAGTCATACTAATGAATTTCTTATTACCTAAATTATTACCGGGAAATCCTATATCTTATATAGTTGGTGAAGACATAGCAAACTTAACAACATCTCAGAAAAATGCAATATTAAGTGAGTACAAATTAAACGAACCACTTTATATACAATTTTTCTATTATTTAAAAAATATATTTACTTTAGATTTTGGTATGTCTTTTTCAAAAAAGTTGCCCATATTTGATATAGTCAAATCAGCAACTTTATGGACTCTACTTTTATCTAGTTTAAATATTATAATAAGCACACTTTTAGGGTCTTATTTTGGATATAAGTCGGCTATGAAGAAAAGAGAGGAAAGCTTAAAGATGAATATGGCAGTTTCATCTTTAAGCTGTTTTCCTATATTTTGGGTAAGTATGATTTTATTAGTTATATTCAGTGTAAAGCTAAATATCTTTCCTACCTACGGAGCTTATAGTATACATGGAGATTTTAATATTATAACAAGACTATTTGACATAGTATCACATTTTGTTCTACCTTTAACAGCCATGGTAATTACATCAATAACAACTTTTTACATACAGATGAGGGTGTCCGTCCTTGAAGTTTTACAAGAAGACTATATATTCATGGCAAAGGTAAAGTCAATTCCAAATCATGTTATAGAAAAGAAATATATAATAAAAAATTCAATATTGCCTGTATTCACTATTTTTATGTTGAATATAGGGAGCATTTTCAGTGGGTCAATAGCAGTAGAAACAGTTTTTTCTTATCCAGGACTGGGAAAGATTATGTTTGATGCTATTATAGCTAGGGATTATCCACTTATACAGTATTGTTTCTTGACTATATCAACTATGGTTATATTTTCAAACTATCTAGCAGATAAGTTATACAAGTATATAGACCCAAGGGTAGGAGATGGAATATGAGACAATACTTAAGTAAATTAAATAAATTTGAAAAAAGAGTTTTTGCTGTAAGTTTAGTTATATTAGGTGGATTTCTATTTGTTGCAATATTTGCAAATAAATTATCTCCATACAACCCATATGATAGAGTTGCTATACCTTTTTTAAAACCATCTGGTGAACATATTTTAGGAACAAATGATATAGGACAGGACATATTAAGTGAGCTTATATATGGAAGTAGAATATCTTTGTTAATAGGTTTTATAAGTTCTGTAATAGCTATTGGTATAGCTATAGTATTATCAATATTGTCAGGATACTATGGAGAGAAAATTGAAGATACTATAATGAGAATAACAGATTTTTTCTTAGTAATTCCATTCTTACCTTTAGTTATATTACTATCAGTATACTTTAGAGGAAATTACATATCTATAGCGCTGATAATAGGATTTACATATTGGCCTGGAACAGTTAGGATTTTAAGATCTCAAGTAATAAAAGTAAAAAATAAGGATTATATATTAAATATTAAATCAATGGGTGCAAGTGATTATTATATAATAAGAAAATATATAATAAGGGAAATTTTCCCTACAATTGTATATAGATTTATGTTTTTAGTAAAAGGTTCCATAATAACAGAATCATCTCTTAGTTTCTTAGGTCTGGGAAATCCAACATTAAAAAGTTGGGGAAGTATTCTTTATTACGCCCAAAACAGAAACGTATTTTTAACAAGTGCTTGGTTATGGTGGATAGTTCCTGCGGGTCTTTGTATTTGTGTATTAAGTATATCATTTGTTTTAATTGGATATACAGTGGAGAACTTATTGGCTCCTAAAAAGGAGGTGGCATAATTAATTTATTAGAAGTTAGAAATTTGCATATCCACTATGGAAATACTTTGATAGTTGAGGATATTAACTTTGACCTAGATTATTCTAAAGTCCTTGGAATTATAGGACCATCTGGAAGCGGAAAAAGTACAATTATATGGTCTATATTAGGAATGATAGAAGAGATGGGTGGGAGTTTTAAAGGAGATATTAAATTTGAAGGTGAAAAACTAAATTATAGACCTACATGGAATGAAATATCCATAGTACCACAGCTTGCAATGAACTCATTTAACCCAGTATTAAAAATAAAAGATAGTATAGATGAACTATATCAGTTTTCAAATATGAGTAAAGAATATTTTGATAAAAATGTAGAAGAATTATTAAAAATGGTTGATTTAGAAAAATATATTTTAAATTCATATCCTCATCAACTTAGTGGAGGAATGAAGCAAAGAATTGCAATAGTATGTGCTTTATGTACTAATCCAAAACTATTAATATTAGATGAATCTACAACAGGACTTGATTTACTTGTGGAGGCTGAGATATTATATTATCTAAAAAATATTAAAGAATCTTTAAATTTATCCATAATATTCGTTAGCCATGATAAAAGACTTGTGAATGCTTTTTGTGACGAAATTATAAATATGGAAAAAACTATTATTGAAAAGAGTGTTTAAGATAAATGAATATATTAGAATTTAAGGATATAAATAAATCTTTTTATAGAATGGAAAATAAAAAAAGATTAAAAAAGCAAGTACTAAAAAATATAAATATGAAAATCAAAGAAAATGAAAGTTTAGGTATAATAGGTAATAGTGGTAGTGGAAAAACAACACTAATGAAAATATTATTTAATCTTCATAAAGCAGATTCTGGACAGATCATCTATAAGAATAAAAATATTTTAAAGCTTAAAGGAAGTGAAAGACAAAATTTATATAAAAGTATGGGTTTTGTAATGCAAGATCCTTATTCATCACTATGTCCATATTTAACAATAAAAGAAATACTAAGTGAGCCTATAAAGATTCATAGTCTACATAAAAATATAGAGGATTTAGATTTATATGTATCTAATTTACTAGAAAAAGTTCATTTGAATCCTTCTATTTATATGAATAAATATCCAAAGGAGCTTAGTGGTGGGGAACGTCAAAGGGTTGCCATTGCAAGAGGTATTTCCACCAAACCTAGTTTTTTAGTTCTAGATGAACCAACATCTATGATAGATGCATGTGCAAAAAATGGAGTATTAAATTTGTTGGAAGAACTTAAAACAAATGAGAAAATATCCACAGTAATGATTAGCCATGATATAAGTACTGTAATAAATAATTGTGACAGAATAGCAGTGATGAAAGAAGGAAAAATTATTGAATGTAAAACAGCAATAGACATAAAGAATAACCCTGACAATGAATATACTAAAGAGTTAATCTTAGCATCAAAAAATATAATTGAGTATTGGGAGTATTTAAATAAAACTCCGACTAAATAGATTATTTGCAGTATCTATTCAATGGGGTTAAATCTAAATTATATTTATTAAGTTTGATAATATTACTCCTAGAAATTTATTTATGAGTTCACTTTTTACTTATATAATAGTTGAAAAAATATTTAGAAGTTTTATGCTAGAATAAACTTAGATTTAATTTAGCTAAATAAGTGAATAGAACATAGTTAAGATTTAAAATAATTATTTTATAAGGAGATTATATGAGTTTAGTACTTAGAAACATAAACACAAATGACTATAAAGAGGTAGAAATTTTGACAAGAGAAGCATTTTGGAATATTTACAGGCCTGGATGTTGTGAGCATTTAGTAATACATAATATGCACAAAGACAAAAAGTCTATTGAAGAATTGGAGTTAGTTGCTGTATATGATAATAAAATTGTAGGTCATATTGCTTATACAAAGGGACGCATTAAAGGTATTGACAATGAAACTTTTATTACATTGGGGCCCATAAGTGTTATGCCTGAGTTTCAAGGGAAGGGTATAGGTGGTAAGTTGATTTTGGACACATTAGAAAAAGCTACTAAGCTTGGATACTCTGCTGTGTTTATTACTGGAGACAAGAACTACTATAGCAGGTTTGGGTTTGAATCAGCATCTAAATATGGTGTTTATATGGAAGGAATACCTATGGATGATGAAGCACCATTTTTTATGGTGAAAATATTTAAAAAGGATTCCTTAAAAAATGTAAGTGGATTTTATGTTTTTGATGATTGCTATAATGTTAATGAAGAAGCTGTAAATGAATTTGATAAAAAATTTGAATATTAAAGAAGAAAATTAGTGAAGGAAAATATGTAATTTAATTAAAAATTTTCCTTCACTAATTAATGTAAAAAGATTAAATGGTGTATCAAAATATGATACACCATTTTGTTATTTAAATATTGTAATTATTTTAATTTTCAAATGGAGATTTAGAATATAAGATAAAGTAACCTTGAGGATGTTGACACACTGGACAAACTTTTGGCGCTTCTGTTCCAGTATGTACATGACCACAGTTTAAACAAATCCATTTTTCTTCTTTATCGCTTTTAAATAAAGTTCCATTTTCTATTTTTGATGCAAAATCTCCAAATCTATCTCCATGTATTTTTTCTATATTTGATATTTTTTCAAAACTATTTGCTACAGCCATAAAACCTTCTTCCTTAGCAGTATTTGCAAAGCTTTTATATACCTCTTGCCATTCTTCATATTCATCGTGTTGAGCTGCTTTTAAAGTTTGAAGTATATTATCAAATATTTCTACAGGGTAGCCACCATCAATATGGATGGTACCTCCTGAAAGTTCTTTAAGGTGATTGTAAAATACTTTAGCATGTGCCCTCTCTTGATCGGCAGTATATAAAAAGTTCTTTTCTACTAAAGCTAGGTTTTCTTTTTTTGCCTGAGAAGCACCAAATGTATATCTATTTCGTGCTTGACTTTCTCCAGCAAAGGCTCTCATTAAGTTGATTTTAGTTTGACTATCCTTTAGTAAGTTCATAGATTCCTCCTATAGTTAATTATTTTATATAGTATGATGATTGAAAAAGCCAGATTAGCTCTAACATTTTTATAAATTATTTTTTATTGAGTGTAAATATTTATATAAAAGTTAAACTTAGTATATGTATTAATAGGTATTTTATTACTAATCAATGTTTTATATTATTAACAAAGTATACAAAAAAACCATATTGAGTAAAACCTCAATATGGCCCTTTTTATATATAATGAAGTAAATACTATTATTCAGCCTCTACATCACTATCATTATAGTTGTTTTTTGTTACAACCTTATAGAACAAGTCGCCACCTTTGTCACATGATATACCAAGTAGAGCACCAAGTAATAAAGAAGGAACTAATAACATCCAATTACCACTAGCAGCAAATGTTGAAAAACACCCCATAAAGGTACCAGGAATAAAATCAAACCATTTTGATTTACCTATGATACACATTACAAATGTAACTATGGCACACCAAACACCTGTATCACCAAGTGCTGGAACTAAACCAGTTAAGAAGAAAATTGTCATACCACAAAGAACACCAGCCATGTTTGGTATAATAGTTTTTTTCAATCCTTCAACTCCATGATGACCACATGCAAAGTATGTAGTACATCCAGCGAAACCAGCCCATCCAAACAGTCCTAGGGCACCAGAGAACCAGGCCCATATACCACAAAGGACGGCAGTCACTATTCCAAGGGCACATAAATAGCTCATTTTTTTCATAACATTCACCTATAACACTATAGATTTTTCACGTTTGATAAATTCACCACGGTTGTTTTCACCTATATATTCACCATCTTTAGCTACAACATCACCTCTAGATAATGTCATAACAGGATATCCACTAACTTTTACACCTTCAAAAGCAGTATAGTCAACATTTTCATGAAGTACATCTTTTGTTAGAGTAACTTCTTTGTTTGCATCATATAATACTAAGTCAGCATCGCTTCCTACAGCTATTGTACCTTTTTTAGGGTACATACCAAATATTTTAGCCACGTTTGTAGAAGTTACTTCAACAACTTTATTTAAAGATAAACCATGTTTTGGTCCTTCAGAAAGCATTATTGACATTCTAGTTTCTATACCAGGTCCGCCATTTGGTATTTTAGTAAAATCATCTTTTCCTAATTCTTTTTGTTTCATAAAGAATGGGCAGTGATCAGTTGCAACTGTTTGTATTACGCCGTCTTTTAATTGTTGCCATATGTAATCCCAGTTTTTCTTATTACGTAGAGGAGGTGACATTACATATTTAGCACCATTGAATCCTGGCTCATCATAGTTATCTTCAGATAACATAACGTATTGAGGACAAGTTTCTCCCATTATTGGAAGTCCAGCTTCACGAGCTTCTTTTATTCTAGAAATTGATTCTTCACAACTATTGTGAACTATATAAAGAGGAGCATTTGTTAATTTAGCAAGAGTAATAGCTCTATTAGCAGCTTCACCTTCACATGTTGCTGGTCTAGAAACAGCATGATATTTAGGTTCAGTTTTACCAGCTTCTAAAAGTTGTTTAGTTCTGTGATTTATAACATGATAGTTTTCACAGTGAACTCCAACTAAAGCACCATACTCTTTTGATTTTTCTAATATATTCATAAATGCAGCATCATTTACTCTCATAGCATCATAAACCATAAATACTTTAAAACTAGTTATACCTTCTTTAACCATTGTAGGTATTTCAGCTAAAGCATTTTCGTCAGCTTTTGTTATAGCTACATGAAGACCATAGTCTACACATGATTTAGAGCCTTTTTCTTTCCAAATCTTAACTGCATCAGCTAATGTTCCGCCAGCAGGTTGTATAGAGTAGTCTATAAAAGAAGTAGTACCACCTATAGCCGCAGCTTTAGATCCAGATTCGAAGTCGTCACTTGAAAAAGTTCCACCAAAAGGCATATCTAAGTGAGTATGAGCATCTATACCACCAGGTATTATTAACTTACCAGTAGCATCTATTACAGTATCACATTCTAAGTTTAGTCCTATTTCAACTATTATTCCATCTTTTATACCTATGTCACCTTTATATGTATCAGAAGCAGTTACTATCGTACCATTTTTTATTACTTTATCAAATTTACTCATAATTTCCTCCTCAAATTTTAAAATTATTTTAAATTATGAATCTTTAATTATTAGTCTTCTAAATCAGCTTTTAATACAGCGTTTAATAAAACAGTAGCTCCGTTAGCACATTGTTCTGGAGAAGAGTATTCTTGTTCGCAGTGAGAATGTCCGTCTTTAGAAACTACGAATATCATAGTTGTTGGCATTAAGTAATTTACAAACTGAGCATCATGTCCAGCACCTGAGTTAATGTATTGGTGAGGTATATTTAATTCTTCAGCAGATTTTTTTACAAAGTTTACCAGTTCTTTATCGAAGTAAACAGTGTCTCTCTTCCAAGCTAATTGAACTTCACATTTACATTTAGCCCATTCTTTACCTTCCAAGCTTTTAACTATTTCATATACTTTTGCTAATAATTCTTGATCTTCATGACGAACATCTATAGAGAATTCAACGAAATCAGGTATTACTGTATGTACACATGGGTGACATACTATTTCACCAGTTGTATAAACTAATTCTTTATTTTCTAATTTATCGATTTCATCGTGTAAGTAACAAAGAGCTTGAGATGCAGCATATAAAGCGTCTTGACGTTTATGCATAGGAGTTGTACCAGCATGATCTGATTGACCATAGAATTTTATACGACAGTTAAACATTCCAAGAACACAAGTAACAACACCAACATCATTGCCAGCATCTTCTAAGATAGGACCTTGTTCTATGTGAAGTTCAAACATACATTTATATTTATCAACATTTAAACGATTTTCTTTTTTTCCCTTATATTTAAAACTAGCTAATTGAGAACCAAAAGTAGTTGTTTTATCTAACACGCTTTTAGAATTCATCAAATTATCATATTCAAAGTTTTTAGCAATTTCACTAGGAAGTACATCATGACATACTATACCAGAACTCATCATTGCTGGTGGATATAAAGAACCTTCTTCATTTGTCCATATCATAGCAGTAAGTGGATGCTTGTGAGGAATTTTTTCAGTAGCAACAGTTTCTAACACTTCCATAGCTCCCATTACTCCTAATATACCATCATAGTTACCACCATTTTTTACAGAGTCACAGTGAGAACCCATTATAATTCTTTTTGCATTAGGATCTGTACCAGGTAAAGTAGCATACATGTTAGCCATATCATCTGTTTCTATAACTGCACCAATTGCTTCCATTCTTTTAACAAATTCGTCTCTAGCTTGAAGAGCTTCAGGAGATAATGAGTATCTTGTTATTCCACCATGTCCTGCATCCCCAAATTTTGAAAATGTTTTGATTTTATCTTCCATTCTTTCAGTACTACATCTAAACATACAAACTTCCCTCCATATAATTAAATTGATATAAGAAAAAGATGTAAACGTTTACACATCTTCTATACTAATTTTATAAGTCCAAAAAGTTAGAAAGTCAACTAAAAAATTAAATTTTCAACTATTCCAAAATGGAATACGTTAATTATATAACGAAAATCTAAAACTGAAATCATTGCAGTTATAAGAAAACTTAGATAAAATAAAAATAAATCAAACATTATAAAATAATTAGGGAAGGTAAATTATGGATATACGTCAAATTGCAGAAAAAGCTGGTGTATCAGTCGCAACTGTATCCAGGGTACAAAATCATCCAGAAACAGTGGCACAAGCAACGAGGGAAAAAGTTCAGGCTATCATAGATGAATGCAACTATACACCAAATTGGTTTGCCAGAGGTATGAACTTAGGTAAAGCAGAAACAATTGGAATAATTGTTCCTGATATATTAAATCCAAGTTACATGGAAATTATAAAAGGTATCGAGGATATTATGTCAGAAAGTGGTTACATTACTGTTATTTGTGATGGTTCTTATGATGCTAAAAAAGAAGAGGATAGTATAGACAGCTTAATCAAAAGAAATACCGATGGGCTAATAATTATTTCAAGTTCAATAAGCCGTAAAAAATTGCTTTCCATTAAATCAAAGGGAATTCCCATAGTATCTATAGGGGAAAGTAATGCTTGCAAAGAGATTGATACAGTAAAAATTGATTATGAAAAAGCGAGTTACAAAGCTACAAAGCATTTGATTGACATTGGATATGACAAAATAGCTATAATAAATGGTCCAAAAGAAAAAAGAGAAAATGCTCTAAGACTAGAGGGTTTTAAGAGAGCCTTGAAGAATAATAATATTAATATTGAAAATAATTATATCTTACATTCTCAAATATCTCTAGATGAAGGATACTTATTAACTAAGAAGCTACTTAAGTTAAAAAATCCTCCAAGAGCAATTTTTGCTACAGATGATATTTTTGCTTTTGCATCAATGGCGGCATTAAGAGACAACGATATAAAAGTACCAGAGGATATAGCTGTGATAGGATTTGATAATATTCAGCTTTCTAGAATGATTGAATCAAAATTAACAACAGTAATAAATCCTCTACATAAACAAGGTGTTTTGGGCGCTAGATTATTAATAGATATAATTAATAACCAAGAATCTGAAGATAGTTTTACTCAAGAAATACTGCTAGAAACAAAGATTAAAATACGTAAATCATGTGGATATGGTAATAAGATAGGGGAGATATTTTAATTATGTTAGAGACGAGCTTCATGGGATTAAAACTAAAAAATCCAGTTATAATTTCAGCGGGCCCTTGGAATGGCGATGGCAAAAAGTTAAGAAATAATTTAAGAGCTGGGGCAGGAGCTGTAATTACAGAAACTATAGTAAGTGATCCATTTTCAAAGATAAGTGAACAAGTAGCATATAATGGTCAAGGATTACAAAATATAAGATTTTATAGTCGTTTTCAATTGGAAAGATGGCAAGAAGAATTAAAGATAGCCAAAAGTGATGGAGGAATTGTTATTGCAAGTATTTCAGGTCACTCACCATCAGAGGTTACATACTTAGCAAAAAAATTAGAAAAATATGGAGCAGATGCCATTGAGATATCTTTATCAAGTCCTTTAGGTGAAGAAGTAGAAGTTCCTTGTTCTGATAGAAATTTTGTTTATGACATAGTAAAACATGTAGTTGAAAATGTTAAAATACCAGTTATGGTGAAATTATCTCAACATGTAAATAATATAAGTGAAGTATCAAAAGCAGCTAAAAAAGCTGGAGCAAGTGCAATAAGTGCCATAAATACTATAAGATGTATTTTAGGTGTAAATATTGAAAAAGGAGTTCCACTACTACCAACTTATGGTGGGTATTCTGGAGCACCTATTAGACCAATTGGATTAGCTAGTGTAGCATCTATTGCTCAATCTGTTCATATTTCTATATGTGGTGTAGGAGGAATAGAAAACTATGAAAATGTAATAGAATATATGATGTTAGGAGCATCAACAATACAAATTGGAACAGCACTTATGTTAAATGGTGAAGGTATAATTGGAAAAATATTAAATGACTTAGAAAAGTGGTTTACAGATAAGAAAATTAGTTCAATAGATGAAATACGTGGAAAGGCTTTAAAACAAATTAAACCTTTAGATGAATTATCACTGCAACCTATGACCTGTAAATGTGATGATGAAGTTTGCAAAGAAGATTGCAATTTATGTACTGAATATTGCCTGGAAAATGCAATAGAAGTAATTAATAATAAAATAAAAATTGATAAACTGAAATGTATAGGCTGTGGACTTTGCGTTCATATTTGTCCGATAAATAAATTACAAATTTATGATGAGAATTAATATACTAAGAAGGTGCTATATAAGCGATTATATGGCACCTTTTTAATTTAGGTCAAAAAAACTTTAACAAAAAAATAACAAAAAAATCATTTTTTTGTTGACATTAACAAAAAATGGAATTATAAATTAAGTATAAACGTAATGTAAACGTTTACAGTTTAGTCCTTATTCTTAAAGAAAGGAGTACAACAAAAAGAAGCATTTACAATCAGGGTTAAGTATAAGGCTAATAGGTATATGTTAGGTATAGGTATATGTACGAAGGTAACAAAGCCTTATTGTGGCTTAAAATAAAAATAGTTTAGAAAGGAAAATGAAAATGGATCAAAATAAAAAAACAGATAAGAATTTTGAATTAGTAATACGCGAAGAGGCTTCTAGATGTCTACTATGTCATGATGCACCATGTTCTAAAGCTTGTCCAGCTGGAACAGATCCAGCAAAATTTATAAGATCATTAAGATTTGAAAATCCAAAAGGGGCTATTGAAACAATAAAAGCTAACAATGTTTTAGGTGGAGTTTGTAGTAAGGTATGTCCATCAAAGGCATACTGCGAAGGAGCTTGTAGCAGAGTTGGCCTAAAAACACCAATAAAAATAAAAATGCTTCAAGAATATTTAATGGAATTAGATAAAACATTAAACGTTCCACTGTTAAGAGAAAGAAAACAAGGGGACAAGAAAGTTGCTATAGTTGGATCTGGACCAGCTGGTCTTGCAGCAGCAGTAGAATTAGTAAAAGAAGGATGTAATGTAACTGTTTACGAAAGAGATGAAAAATTAGGTGGTTACTTATCTTATGGAATACCAAGTGATAGATTATCACAGGAATTAGTTGACCATGAAATAAATCAAGTAAAAGAATTAGGTGTTGAATTCAAAAATAACACTAAAGTAGAAAATCCAAATGACTTACTAAGTAAAGGTTTTGATGCTGTTATATGGGCATGTGGACTTCACAAAGGTAAAACATTAAATATAGATGGAACAAATTTAGAAAATGTGGAAATCGGTGTTGACTATTTAAGAAGAGTTAAAGAAGATCCACAAAATCTATATGCAGGTAAAAACGTTATAGTAATTGGTGGCGGAGACGTTGCTATGGACGTTGCTAGAACTGCAAAATTAAGAGGAGCAGAAAACGTAAATATATTATACAGAAGAACTGAAAATGAAATGCCGGCATACATAGATGAAAAAGTTGAAACAAAAGAAGCTGGTGTAAACATATTTGTAAAATTCAAACCTGTTAGTATAGAAGGAAATTCAAAAGTTGAAAAAGCCACTTTTGAAAGTTTAGGTAATGATACAACAATTACAATGAAATGTGATCAGTATATATTAGCAATAAGTCAAGAAAGTGAAAGAAATATAGAAGACTTAGTAGATGCTTCAAAAGGCATATTTGCAGCTGGAGACGCGGTTTCTAGTGATAAAACTGTTGTTTATGCAATAAAGAGTGGTAAAGAAGTAGCTAATAAAGTTATTGAATATGTAAATAACGCATGTTCAGAAAAATGCTAATAAAAAATATAATTAATATCCCTAAATAAAGAAAGGTGGGCAAATAATGTTTAAGAAAGATTTATCGATTGAATTTTGTGGTGTTAAGTGTGAAAATCCATTTTTTCTATCTTCTTCACCTGTAGATAACTGTTATGAAATGTGTGCTAAAGCTTTAGAAACTGGATGGGGTGGAGTTGTATTTAAAACTCTTGGCTTCTTCATACCAACAGATTGTTCTCCAAGATTTGATGCTCTAAGAAAAGAAAGTACTGAATTTGTTGGATTTAAAAATATGGAACAAATTTCTGAACATCCATTAGAAGAAAGTTTAGAAGCTTTAAGAATGTTAAAAACTAATTATCCTACAAAAGTTATCGTTGCATCTATAATGGGTGAAAACGAGAAAGAATGGGAAGAATTAGCTAGATTAGTTACAGAAGCTGGAGCAGATATGATAGAATGTAACTTCTCATGTCCTCAAATGACTAGTCATGCTATGGGATCAGATGTTGGTCAAAACCCAGAATTAGTTAAAACATACTGTGAAGCAGTAGCTAGAGGATCTAAATTACCAATACTTGCAAAAATGACACCAAACATAGGTGATATGAACATACCAGCAATAGCATCTATGGAAGGCGGAGCAGCAGGTATATCTACTATAAATACTATAAAATCAATAACTGGAATAGATGTTGATAAAATGATAGGATTACCAGTAGTTAATGGTAAATCTTCTATATCTGGTTATTCAGGAAAAGCTGTTAAACCTATAGCATTAAGATTTATACAACAAATGAGAACAAATGATAAGTTAAAAAATGTTCCAATAAGTGGTATAGGTGGAATAGAAACTTGGAAAGATGCATTAGAATTCATAGTATTAGGAGCAAGTAACTTACAAGTTACAACTGCTGTAATGCAATATGGATATAGAATAGTTGAAGATATGATAAGTGGATTATCATACTTTATGGAAGAAAGAGGAATAGACAAATTAGAAGATTTAGTAGGAATAGCAAATAACAACATAATACCTGCTGAAGATATAGATCGTACATTTGTAATTTATCCAGAAATAGATGAAGATAAATGTTTAGGATGTGGAAGATGTTACGTTTCTTGTTTTGATGGAGGACATCAAGCATATACATACAATGAAGAAACTAGAGAAATCACATTAAACAAAGATAAGTGTGTTGGATGTCATTTATGTAGTTTAGTATGTCCAGTTGGAGCAATAGGCAAAGGCGAAATAATGTTTAGAGATGGAAAAGAAAAAGAAATAGTGATGTAATACTCAAGTAAACTAAAGAGCCATATGAAGTAAGTAAATTACTTTATATGGCTCTTTTTTATGTTGAAATAAAGTTGTGTTTCACAAGGGATGAATCTAATATTTAATGAAAAATTATATAAATAATATTCCCATAAAATACGTGTTTTTTTCAAAAAAACTCTACCAAAAAATCATGGTATTTTATGGTACAAAATATGAAATTACCTTACTTTCACAAATGAAATATATAAATATGTAAAACTTACTTCCATATAAGAGGTACAGTAGGTGGAGGGTTTTTTAAAAATACCTTAAACCTATTGAATTTAGTTGCTTTTACTTTGTTGACAGTACAGTTGCTATATAAGATATAACTTAATTAAGATAGTAATTTGAAGTAAGACAAAATTAAAAATGTATATATAGAAAATAGATAAAAGAAAGGATGAAATAACATATGGATTTTTCATTAACTAGAGAACAGGAAATGATAAAAAGATTAGCCGGACAGTTTGCACAAGAAGTGTTAGATCCAGTTGCAGCTGAAATTGATGCTGAGCACACTTTTCCAGTTGATAATTTCAAGAAAATGGCGGCGATAGGATTTACAGGTATAGGTGTTCCTAAAGAGTATGGTGGATCAGGCGGCGGTGCCTTGGAAGAGGTGTTAGCAGTTTCTGAATTTGCAAAGAAATGTATGTCTTCTGCAGCCATACTATCAATCCATTTAATTGCACCTCATGCCATTTATAAATTCGGAAATGAAGAACAAAAACAAAAATTCTTACCAAAACTTACTAAAGGTGGATCTTTGGGAGCCTTTGCTCTTACTGAACCAAATGCAGGTTCAGATGCAGGAGCTGCAAAGACTACAGCAATACTTGACCCTGAAACAAACGAGTATGTTTTAAATGGTACTAAATGTTTTATTTCTGGAGGTAGCCGTGCAGATATATTACTAATATTTGCACTTACTCAGCCAGAAAAAGGACTAAAAGGTATGTCAGCAATAATAGTTGAAAAAGGTACTCCAGGATTTAGTATTGGTAAAGTAGAGTCAAAAATGGGACTTAGTGGTTCTGAAACTGCTGAATTAATATTTGAAGATTGTAGAGTTCCAGCATCTAACCTTCTAGGAAAAGAAGGACAAGGATTTAAAATAGCAATGCAAGCTCTTGATGGTGCTCGTATAGGAACAGGTGCACAAGGAGTAGGTGTTGCAGAGGGAGCTTTGGAATTATCAGTTAAATATACAAAAGAACGTGTACAATTTGGAAAACCTATAGGAGCTTTACAAGGAATACAGTGGTATATAGCTGACATGGCTACTAAAACAGAAGCAGCTAAAGCACTTGTTTACTATGCAGCATATCTAAAAGATGCGGATAAACCTCACACAACAGAAGCTGCTATGTGTAAACTAAATGCAGCAGAAAATGCGCGTTTTGTAACGAATTTGGCACTCCAAATTCACGGTGGATATGGTTATATGAAAGACTATCCGCTTGAAAGAATGTATCGTGATGCTAAGATTACTGAAATTTATGAAGGTACTTCTGAAATTCACAAGGTGGTTATAGCAAGAGCAGTTATGAAATAAGGAAAAAAGGAGTGTATGAAACAATGAGAATTTATGTTTGTGTTAAACAAGTACCAGATACATCTGGTAAAGTAGCAGTTAATCCAGATGGAACACTTAACCGTGGTTCCATGTCTACTATTATAAATCCAGATGACATGATTGCTATAGAGCAAGCGTTAAAATTAAAAGATGAATTAGGATGTGAAGTAACAGCAGTAACAATGGGACCTCCTCAAGCAGAAAAAATGATTAGAGAAATACTTGCCATGGGTGCAGATGACGCTGTACTTATATCTTCTCGTGAATTTGGTGGTTCTGATACTTTTGCCACATCACAAATTATTGCAGCAGCAATTACTCACTTAGGTATAAGTGATGAAGATATAATTTTCTGTGGACGTCAAGCAATAGATGGAGATACTGCACAAGTAGGTCCACAAATTGCAGAAAAACTAAACATTCCACAAGTTACTTATGCAGCAACAATTAAAAAAGAAGATAATAAATTAGCTATAAAACGTATGCTTGAAGATGGATATATGATGATAGAAGTTAAGACTCCTTGTCTTATAACATGTGTTAAAGAAGATAATATATTACCTCGTTATATGACTATAAACGGAATTATGGAATGTTATAGCAAACCACTTACTGTTCTTAATTTTGAAGCATTAAAAGATGAACCATTAATTGACGTTGATACTATAGGTCTTAAAGGTTCACCTACTAATATATTTAAGTCATTTACACCACCACAAAAAGGTGTGGGAATAATGCTTGAAGGTGATGGTAAAGAAACAGTAGCTGAGTTAACTAGTAAATTAGAAAAACTACATGTTATTTAATTGTGAAAGGAGACAATCAAATATGGAATTTAATAGTTCTCGTATAGAAGAATTTAAAGATATTTGGGTATTTTGTGAACAACGTCATGGACAGATGATGAACACAAATTTTGAATTAATATCTGAAGGACGTAAACTAGCTGATGAAAGAGGTTCAAAACTTATTGGTGTAATCCTTGGACATAATATATCTCATCTTGCAAAAGAACTTGGAGGTTATGGAGCAGATAAAGTAATTATCTGTGATGATAAAAATCTTAAAGAATATACTACAGATGCATATACAAAGGTGTTTTGTGATGTGGTAATGGACAAAAAACCAGAAGTTGTACTAATAGGTGCATCTAATATAGGAAGAGATTTGGCACCAAGATGTGCAGCTAGACTACACACAGGACTTACGGCAGACTGTACACATTTAGATATAGACATGAATAATTATGTTGATTTTATAGCAACATCTTCTACTCTTGATTTGTCAAAGACAAAATTCAAAATGGAAGATACAAACTTAAAAATGACAAGACCTGCCTTTGGTGGTCACTTAATGGCTACAATAATATGTCCTAGATTTAGACCTTGTATGTCAACAGTTAGACCAGGTGTTATGAAAAAAGGTGAGTTTAGTGAAGAAAAAGCAAAAGCTTGTGAAGTTGAAATATATCCAGTTAGTATTTGTGAAGATGACTTACAAACAAAAGTTTTGGAAGTTGTAAAAGAAGCTAAACAAATGGTGGATCTTATAGGAGCAGAGGTTATAGTTTCTGTAGGACGTGGAATTAGCAAGGATATTGAAAAAGGAATACAACTTGCTAAAGAACTTGCAGATGCTTTTGGTGGAGGAGTTGTAGGAGGTAGCCGTGCTGTTATAGATTCTGGCTGGTTATCAGCAGATCACCAAGTAGGGCAAACAGGAAAAACAGTTCACCCAAAAGTATATGTAGCTTTAGGTATATCAGGAGCAATTCAACATAAAGCAGGTATGCAAGACTCTGAGTTGATTATCGCAATAAACAAAGATGAAAAAGCACCAATTTTTGACTGTGCTGACTTTGGTATAAGTGGAGATTTATTTAAAATTGTTCCAATGATGATAGACAACATAAAAGAAGCTAAAAACAATAAATAAATAAGCAATAGATGTATGACAATAGATATCTGCCTCTAGTTATCTAATTGCAAATCCATAATTAATACCTTTGTAGCTTTAATATATGAATATTAGATTTATGGAGGATATAATGAATAATTTAAACAAAAATGGAGATTTGAAACTACCAGCTTTATTTATGATGGGTGGAGCATTATTTTCCATGCACTTTGGAGCATCGAGCATGGTTTGGCCAATGAACTGGGGAAAAGAGAGTGGTTCATCTGTACTAATAGCTTTTGCTGGGGCATTTATTACATCATTGTTACTTACGCTACTTGCTTATATTGCATTATCACGAGGGAATGGTAGTTATAGTAAAATTGCAAATCGTGTTTTAGGTAAAAAATTAGGAAAATTTTATACAGTACTAACAATTGTTATACTGGGCCCCCTATATGCTATACCGCGTATGAGTGCAGCAGCATGGGACTCAATAGTTCAAGCCTTTGGGCTAAATTCACAATCTAAGTTACCTCTTATTATATTTACAATTATATTTTATATAGTAACTTATGTGTTTTTAATTAGTCCAGGAAAAACTATGGATCGTATTTCTAAAATCTTATTTCCACTACTTCTTATTATAGTAATAATCGTTGTAGGAAAGGGACTTATAGATCCAATATCAACACCAGTAGCTAAAACTTATGAAGGTTCAGCCTTCTCCTATGGTTTTACTAATGGATATGCAACAGCTGAAATACTTTGTGCCCTAATATTTGGTGTGGTTATCTTAAACTCACTAAAAGCAAAGGGCGTTTCAGAAAGTCGTATGAGTAAAAATATTATTAGAGTAGGTATAATAGGTATTGCACTTTTATCTATTACACATCTATGTCATATGCTAATAGGTGCTTCAACAGGAGGCACAATAGATTTAACTTATACAGCTCTTTATACTGAAGTTTCCACTAAGTTGTTGGGAAAAACGGGTGGAATATTATTCTCAGTAGCACTATTCTTTGCAGCTCTTACCACTGCAATAGGAATGACTTCTGGATGTGCAGAATTTTTCGTAGACACAACACAGGGAAAAATTGATTACAAGAAGGCATCTATTTCAATATTAATACTTAGTACAATATTTGGTTGTATGGGACTTTCATCAATACTTGCATTTTTAGGACCAATACTTGATGGAATATACCCAGCAGCAATAGTACTTGTAATATACTATGCTCTTGTACCAAACAGCCAAGAAGAAAGAAAATTAAAAGTATGTTCTTATGCAATGATAACAGCCTTAATATTTGGTGCTATTGATACAATTTACGCTTATGGAATTAAATTAAATATAAATTTAGGTGTTTTAAACAAGTTCTATGAGGCACTTCCTCTATCATCTGAAAAACTTGCATGGTTTCCATGGACAATGGCCGTTGTTATTATTGGATGTTTAATAATTATATGCAAGAAAGATAAGATAGAAGATGTTGTTAGTTAAAAAAATTATTTGGAGGAGTTATTATGAGAAAAGTATCTTATTTAAGTTATAACATGACAACTGCAGATGCAGCTAATCCAGATGGATTAATATCAATTGGACGTCAGTTTGATTTTATAGGTGACGTTGAAACAGAGGAAATGATTTTATGCGATGGTGATGAGTCACTTTGCTTAGGATATCACGATGTAAAATGTTACAAAGACGTTTATGTAGGAGATATGGTAGATTACAAAGCAACATTAGTAAAGGTGGGGAATTCTTCTCGTGACTGTAAAATAGAAGTTTACAAACTTGCTACACCAGCATTTCGTGAAGGAAAAACAGATTGTAAAAAAGGTGAAATGATCTGGTTTGATGAGCCAGTACTTTGTACAGAAGGATATGTACGTTTAGTAGTTAAAAAACACTTACAACGTGGAGAACAACCAGAAGGATTGGTTACAGATCCATGGTTCCCACTTGATGATTTTCCAGAGGAAGCAGAAGCTGAAATATAAGTTTTAAATTTAAATAAAAAATAATATGAAAAGGGGAGTTAAATTATGAACGAACAACAGACAGCAACATTCCGTTATAGAATGTCAAATAGAGATGTTTTTTATCTTGGTGGATTAATAAATGGAGCAAGAAATATTACTCTTATGAATGATACAGCAGTAAGATTAATGGCTAAGGTGTTTGGAAATACAGGTCATTGTGTGGAAGTTAAAAAAATACGTTTATATACACCATCTCAAGCAGGAGACTATATGGAATATATAGCAAGAGCTAAGAAAATAGATGGTAACAAAGCATTAATTGAAGTAAGAGCTTTTAAAGTTATAGAAGTTCCTAAAGACCCACCATTCCCAAGTTCTATAGATGTACTTCCTGAGCCAGTACTATCTACAGTAGGACAATTTGTTTATGAAACTTTTTAAAATATGAAATAAAGGAGAGTAATAATCATGAAAAAAGCACTGGAAGGATTAAAAGTTGTAGATCTTACTTCCGCATTAAATGGACCATTTTGTACAATGATGTTAGCTGACTATGGTGCAGATGTTATAAAAATAGAACCTGTTAATGGGGACCAATGTCGTGAATGGGGCCCAATAGATGAAAAAAGTGGAGAAAGTGGTTTTTACTGCTATGTGAATCGTAATAAAAAAGGTGTTACTCTTAACCTTAAATCAGAAAAAGGTAAAAAAATGTTCTATGATTTAGTAAAAGATGCAGACGTAGTTGTAGAAAATTACAAAGGAGGAGTTACTACAAGACTTGGAATAGATTATGAATCTGTTAAAAAAGTAAATCCTTCTATAATATATGCATCAGGTTCAGGATTTGGACAAAACAGTCCTATATCTCATAGAGCTTGTTATGACATAGTGGCACAAGCCATGGGCGGTATGATAAACCTTACTGGCTACAAAGAAAATAATCCAGTAAAAGTTGGACCTTCTATTGCAGACCACGTTGCAGGAATTTACTTAACAGTTGGCTTATTAATAGCACTTTATAATAGAGAAAAAACTGGTGAAGGACAGCTTGTTGATGTATCAATGATAGATACAATATTTAGTTTACTAGAAAATGCCCTTGTTAACTATACAGTGGGAGGAATTATACCAGAGCGTAATGGAAATATAGATCCTTCAATAGCTCCATTTGATGTATATGAATGTAAGGACGGTTTTGTTGCTGTAGGTGTTGGTAACGACAGACTTTTCGAAAAATTCTGTAAAACAATAAATCATGAAGAACTATTAGAAGACCCAAGATTTACAACAAATGATCTACGTTGTAAAAATTACGTTCCAGATTTAAAAAATTTAATTGGGCAGTGGTGTAAGGATTATACTAAAAAAGAAATGGAAGACATTATGGACAACGCAGGAATACCATGCGGACCTATCTTAAATGTTAAGGAAGCTATTGAACATCCACATATTCAAGCGCGTGAGATGATGGTACACTGTGAACATCCAACTGCTGGAGATCAATATTTCCAAGGATGTGTTATGAAACTTTCTGAAACTCCAGGTAGTGTAGACACACCAGCACCACTTCTTGGCCAACACAATGCAGAGGTATTTGGTCTAAGTGAAGAAGAAGTAAAAGTATTAAAAGAAGAAGGCGTAATGTAGGTTTCCCTAAAACCCATTTATAATAAATTAAAGCATAAAAATTAAAAGAGAAGTATTTCATTTTAAATGATATACTTCTCTTTTAATTTTTATTGTGCCTAGGCCTTTTCAATTGGAATTATTACCTTTGTAACATGTTCATCTGGGTTATTTACATCAAAAGGAGATATAATAAATTCCTCGGAAATATTACCACTAATATTGTATCCATTTTTATTTATATACTGAATCATTTTAATATGTGTATTTATTATATTTGAATAGTCGCCCACATGAATAGTAGTAGCTGCTGTAAATCCACCAAACTTCTTACAATTACACGATTCAATAGGAGCATCTAAATACATACCAAATTCGATCTCAATATCTTTATATAAAAATTGTTCTAAAGGGTTTGAATAATAAGTAACAAGGATTGAACCTTTATTTTCTATATTTATTTTGTTAGACAAATTAATAAGCTCAACCCATCTTTCCAATGAAACATCTTTATTTGAATAATTTTTCATAACTTTTCTAGTATAAAATAAGTAAGATTCAGAAATTTCTTCAATAGTTATACCTTTTGATTCAACCTCGTCTTTTGAGTACAAAGATAGTATATCAACGCCCTTTTTTAATCTTTGGGAAAAGGTACAACCTTCTGCATATTTTTGTTGTAGTTTTTTTATTTCCTCGGAAATTTCGACTAATTTTGAGTCAATACTTTCTTCTAGAATATGAGCTTTGTTATCATTTATAATATTATGTATTTCTTTTAATCCAAATCCAAGCATTCTAAGTTTGCGAACAATACAGATTGTCACCATTTGTTCCTTACTATAGTATCTATAATTACTTTCGGCATCTCTAAAAGAAGGTATTACTAATTTTATGGAATCATAGTATCTTAAAGTTTTTATAGGAATATTGCAAATTTTCTCAACTTCGCCTATGGAATATTTTTCTCGTAAATTCATATATAGCTCCCCCCGTGAATATTGGTATTGTGAAATGTATTTAATATATTTTGGAAATATACATTGTTAATAAATAGACTAGTATATATTAAATTATAGCACAATTGCATGAATGAATGAAAAAGTTTCGTTCATGTATGGTCCAAGGAAAGGGACTATTTTATTTAACAATTATTTATAAATAAAATAGTAGAAAACCAGCCATTTTCATAACTACAAGATAAGCTAGAGTTATATTTTTCTGTAAATGCTTTTACAGAGCGCATACCTATGCCATGGCCCAAAGAAGATGTTACAGGAAGATTATCTTTACCAAAGCTTACTTTTCCATCAAATCTATTTTTTATTCTAAATGCTAAAGTTCCATTTGAATACTTTGAACTAATCTCAATAATCTTATCCTCATTTGATTTTTGTTCTAAACTTGCATGAAGAGCATTTTCCATAAGGTTCAAAATAACAACGGCTAAATCTGTAGTATCAATATTCAGTTCACAAGGAATATCTATTTTTGTAATAACCTTAATGTCTTCTTTAATTGCTTTTTTAATATAAGCAGACAAGGAAGCGTCAATAATAGGGTTTTTGCAAAATGAAATTATATTGGTCTTAGCTAAAGTGTTATTCATATTATCAATAATATTATTAATTTCATCATAATTGCCTTCATCTAACATGGTTTTTATTAGGTATAGGCGGTGCCTCATATCATGTCTAAGTATGCTTAAGCTTTCCTTATTTTTATCAATATCCTGTAAATGTGTATTTAAGTCAGAAACCTGAAGCTTTAGAAGTTGGTTATTGTGAAGTATGTCAGCTTTGTTTTTCTTTTCGGAAAAATCAATACTAGTACATTTAAATACGGAAAAACAAGCAATAATTGTTAATAAACGTGATAGTAGTTGGTTGAAGCTATTTACCCATTGATTATTCATAGTTATTATTGCATCACTAAAAAAAAGACAAAATGGTATAATCCATAATACATTCCAATAATGTGAGTTTTCCTCTTTCATATAAATCATAAAAGTACCTTTTATAACTCTAATAAGAGGATAAATAGCAATTATAAATAGAAATATATATAGCATGGACTGTAAGTAAAATTGATAATAAATTGGTTCACTTAAAAAAAAGCATGATTGAAGAAAAGATATTATAGTATGTAAAAATAAAGAATAAATTGATTGCATAGCTGCAACAAACATATGCTGAAAAAATCTTGATTTAATTATTACACAATTTATAAGTATAAATATAATAGCTCCACGCATAATAGTTTTTTTAAAAGTGAAAATTTGCATACCATATTTATTAATTGCTAGAAAAAGTAAAACAGCTTCTAGTATAAAAAATACTAAATATGTAGCAAAAAGCAATTTTCTTTTTTTGTTTTTTATATAACTATGAAAAGGCAAATATCTAATAATAATCCCTGGAATTTGGTCCAATGATATCGATATAGCAACTATGAAAGAATTCATATGCTAAATGCCTCTTTTCTTTAAAAAATATTCGAAATAAATATCTTTAATAGTGGATTTTTTACGTTTACTAATTGGAATAATCTCACCATTTGACAATACAAAATCGTCAGACTCTATCCTGTCTACATGTTCCATATTCACAATTATTCCTCTAAAACATTCAATAAATCTTTTATCACTTAGCAAGATTTCCAAGTAATTGTTTAAGCTTTTGTTAGAAACAAGAGTAGTTTTAGTAGTATGGAATTTACTTATTCTACGCTCACAATCAACATATACAATATTAGAAAAAAGTAAATTTATTGGTTTTTTATTTATGATTATTTCTAAGGATGACGTGTCTAAATTTAAATTTTCAAGACAATAATCAAGAGCAGTAAATAGTTTGTCTTTATGAAGTGTTATTGGCTTAATTATATAAAATACTGCTTTTACTTCGAAACTGTCAAGTATATGATCATTACTTGTAGTTAAAAAAATTATATTACATGATTTATCAATATCGAAAATTTTTCTGGAAGTTTCAATACCTGTAAGTTTATGCATGTATATATCTAAAATTATAATATCATAATAATTAGCTTTAAAAATCGATAAGAAATTTTCCCCACTTTCAAACTCATCTATTTTTAAATCCATATTATTTGGTTCTGTAAACCTGTCTAAAAAGAACTCATTTACTAAGTTTTTCACATCAGTTCTATCTTTAATTAAATCGTCTATAATAGCTATTCTCATATTACCCCCATAATAATTAGAAAACTTTATATAAATTCTACCACAAAATGGTATTTAGGTGCAAAGTATTGTCTCTGGGTGCAAAAATATAGAAAAAATATGAAAAATTAATTATTATTATTTTAGTTGCTAATAAGTTTTCTAAAAGAAAAAATATATTAATAGTGCATATATTAGTAATGGCGGTTTCTAGTATTTATGCAATGATATATTTTACATAGAAGTCTAGGCGTAACTAATTATGGGGATTATAAAAGCTATTGATGAATTATAAATGATGTATGGGGATACAAGTCAAATTCATTACTAGTTAAAAGTTTTAAAACTTAGGGGTCAAGTTGATTCAAGGGGAATTACATGAACGGCCAATAAAAGAGAGGAGCTATTGCAAATAGGGGTTAGCAATAGTTCCTTTTAGTTTGCTTATATTAATTATAAATATTTTATAAGAATAAATTATTTATAAATTTAGCAAAATAAGCAGATACAGCAAAAATAAATAAGTGATAAGTTTTGATTACAGGAGATAATAAAAATGAGCAAAGAGATAATAATTGGTATTATAATTGTAGTTGCTTTATTTGGCATATTCTCTTTTGGTACAAAGTATGTGGAAAATCCCCAACCACAAAAGACAGAAGACAGAGTTGAGGACAATTTACATTCAACTAACAAAAATAAATCTTTCGGATTTGACCTTGTGGCAGAAACACACAACGAAAAAGAAATAGAGTTTTTAAATATTTATAGAGGTACTATTATGGAATATCTAACTAGCAATGGTATAGAACTGGAAGACTTATGGGTTGCAGTTTATTATGATGGACTAAATAGAGGTAAACCTCACATATTATTCAAAATAAGAACATATAATAACGAGGAAAAAAAGAACCTTATAGAAGAGTTATTTGCCAAAGAAAACTTAGATATGCTGTTTACTGGATCCAACTATGATGTATGGTTAAATAGCATAGATAACTACAATACTAAATAAATTTTTATTAAGCTATGATTTTATATATGAAAAACATAGCTTTTTTACGTATACAAAAAATTTGCAGCATTTTTTAGAAGTGGTATAATTAAATCGGCACTATAAATTATAAGGAGATTAAAAATATGTTAAAAGAGATAAAAATAGGGGGAAAATTTTCTTACTTAGAGAACGATTATAGATTATGCTGTATGGGTGAGGGAAATTTTGAAACTGCTGAAAAAACTCTGCAATATTTTTTAGGAATTTTAGAAGATGAAGAAAAAAGTATGATAGGTTTTGATGAAAATGACATAAATAGTGTTTTCAAAGCTTATGGTAAAAAAATCATTTACTTCTATGAAGATATGGAATTATATAGTGAAGAAAGAATAGAGTTTGTTAAAGAAATGAGAGCCAAGTTTCCAGAGTGTGTTGTTCATATTGTAATGAGCAGTGGAGAAGTATGTAGTTTACATGATGTGCACGAAAGATGCAAAGAAATGATAGAACTTAATGAAAAACTTGGTGGAGAAATGTACTTACACAACGTTGTAAACAAAAATTTAGATGAAATTTCTACAAAAATAGTCGTTGGTATGTAGAAATTAGTAATATTAAGATTTTGAGGGGCGCTTTTAAAATAAATGCACCCTTCATTGGTAGGAAATGTTATTATGTTTTTTAAAATAATGGTTAAATTAATGTTAAAAATCACTCCAAATGATAAATATATGTTAAATAATTGAGAAATTATAGACGTTAAGAACTTAGAAATGTATAATTTTTTTTAATTGATAAATAAACATAAATGAATTTTTTAAGGGGGCTTTAACATGAAAAGGCAGCAGAAGGACATCATTGTAGTTGGATTTGCACTATTCGCAATGTTTTTTGGAGCAGGAAATCTAATCTTTCCACCATACCTTGGTGTAGTAAGTGGTAGTGGATGGATGACTGGTTTTACAGGTTTTATTATTGCAGACGTTGGCTTAGCATTACTTGCAATAATGGCAGCAGCCAAGTGCCAAGGAGATATAAACACTGTACTAGGAAGAACTGGGAAAAGGTTATCATTTATTCTGGCAACAGCAATAATGATTTGCCTAGGACCACTTTTAGCAATACCTAGAACAGGTGCAACAACATTTGAAATGGGAATACAACCAATTTTTGGTGGATTCAGCCCAATTTTATTCTCAGTTTTATTCTTTGGTTTAACACTTGTTCTTACAATAAAACCATCTAAAGTAGTAGACATTATAGGACAATACTTAACGCCAGCTTTGTTAATAGCATTAATATTTTTAATAATAATGGGTGTAGTATCACCACTTGGTGATTTAAATGAAGCACCAGTAATAAGCAATATATTCTCTGAAGGTATATCTCAAGGATACCAAACAATGGACCCATTAGGAGCAATAGCACTATCTGCAGTTGTAATTATTTCTCTTACTCAAAAGGGATATACAGAAGAATCACAAAAGATAAAATTAACTTTACAAGCTGGACTTGTAGCTGCAGTAGCCTTAGTTATAGTATATGGAGGTTTAACATATTTAGGTTCAACTGTGGCTCATCAATTTGCTGGAGTTAGCCCAAAAGATATAAACCAAACTTCACTAATAGTTGGCATAACAGAGCAATTATTAGGAAAACCAGGAAAAGTAGTCTTAGCAATAATAGTTGGACTAGCATGTTTGACGACAGCTATAGGACTTGTATCAGCAACAGCACAATACTTTACTAAAATAACTAAAGGTGCTTTAAAATATGAAACTATAGTTATTGTTGTATGTATATTTAGCGCAGTAGTATCTAACTTTGGTGTAAGTACTATAATACAATTTTCTGCACCAATATTATCAGTTATTTACCCTGCAACAATAGTTTTAGTAATAATGACTTTATTTGGTCACAAAATTAAAAATGACAATGCATTTAAAGGAGCAACATATGTGGCACTACTTGTAAGTATTCTTACAGTTGCAAATAACATGGGCTTCGAAATTGCATTTATAAATAAATTACCACTTAGTACTTTAGGATTTAACTGGATTATTCCAGCAATCATTGGAGGTATTATAGGAAGCATTATACCAAACCATAAGGATGATAAGGGATATGACAGAATTGATGACGCCTTATAAACATTTAAATACTATACAATAATAAAAAAGTCTGAGGGATTTAATTTTCTCTTAGGCTTTTTTATTTGCACTTAAAGATTTTATTATGACTAACTATATATTAATTCTATAAAATATATAGATATTCAACAAAATATTTAATATAATTAATATATAAAATAGAAATATTTGTAAAGCAAGAAGGGATTGAGTAAATGAAAAAAGTAATAATGCTATTAACTATATTATGTTTATTTGTTGTAGGATGTAGCAAAAAAGAGGATACATCATCTTATGATAAATATTTAGAAGATGGGAAAAGAGCAGCCACAAATGAAGAATACGATAAAGCAAAGAACTTATTTGGTTTAGCAAAAGAGGAAAATAATAATGAAGAAGAAGCAAATGCACTTTATAAGCAAACAAATAATTTAATAGAAGCAATTGATTCTAAGGAAAAGAAACACTACGATGTGGCAATACAGCTTTGTGCATCAATAGAAACAATAAATAGTGAAAGTGACATAATAAAAAAGGCTGCAACGGATTTAAAGAAAAAGTGTGTAAACTTAAAGAATAATCCTGACCAAGAAGAAAAAGAAGAAAAAGAAGCAAAAAAAGAAAAGAAAAAGACAGTAAAAGATAAGGCTAAAGAGGAAAGCAAAACAGCTAAAAATATTAAAAATGATTATAAAAATAAAGCTAAAGAAGCTAAAGATTTAGCAGTTAAAAGAGATGGTATATTTAGATATCAAGCAGCATTAATAAAGACTCTAAGATCTTATGATATGAAGGACGTTGAAAGTGCAAAAGCAGTTTATGAGTTAAGTGATGAAATGTTAAATAATTTATATAAAGATTTAAAAACAAATTTGGATAAAAGTTTATTTAATAAGTTGAAAAAAGAGCAAGTTCAATGGGTTGAGGAAAAAATGGCAAAAGAAAAGGGGCTTAGAAAGGATAAACTTTTTATGTACCAAAGTCTTGCCACAATTACCATTGATAGATGTGAGAAGTTCAATGAAAGGTATTATAGATAATAACAAATATTGGTACTTTAGTTTTCATGGTTAATTTAAAAAATTGCTTTGAAATTTAATTAAATTTAGTGAAAAACATTTACAAAATTCATTAAATGGCGTATAATTAATACATAAATTTAAACTAAGTATAAAAAAGATAGAGGAGCGGTAATTAATAGTACTAGTAATTAGTAAAAGCATAAAAATTTACTAGGAAAGGAAGTATCGCCGAAGTTGTATAATTGAAGCTAAAAAGTTGTACAGCTGGGGATGCAGAGAATATCTGTATCACTGTCACAAATTATTTTGTGGTGAGCTATCATTTAAGGGATAATATATACTTAAATATACTGTATCCATTTTAGTGTATTTTTGTATTTACGTAGCCTTGAGTGTTAAGCTCAAGGCTTTTTTTATTGTAAGTTATGTTTTTCTGATTTATAGATAAATTACAATAACCAACTTATTGACGCGAGTAAGGTTGTTGACAAAGTGGTAGCAACATAATTCACTAACACGTCATTCGAGCCAAGCAAATTTTTTATATGGGAAATATCTATTGTAGAGGAGAGACATCATGGGAGAAAATAAAAAAATAAAATTATGGGCATTAGTAATGCTTATATTTGTTCCTACTTTTAATTTTACTAACATCGCAAGTAACGCAGTATATTTAGGGGCAACTGCTATACCTTCATGGGTGATAGTATCAGTACTATACTTTTTACCACTGTGTGGAGTTATAGCTGAAATGGCATCTTTTAACAAAGACAAAGACGGTGGAATTTATACTTGGGTAGAACAAGCAATAGGTGAAAAATGGGCATTCATAAGTACATGGTCTTATTTTATAGGTATACTTTTCTATCTACAAATGGTCTTTTCCAGAATACCTGTAGCAGCATCATGGGCTTTACTTGGAAGAAACGTATTTACTGATTCCAATGCTTATTTGTTGCCAATACTATCAATATTTATATGTATAGCTATGACATATATAGCAACAATAGGTGTAAGTAAATTCTCTAAGCTGGCTGATTTTGGAGGGAAATTTACTCTAGCAGCAACAATAATATTTATAGTAATGACTGTAGTTGGATATTTTAACGGAACACCTTCTGCAACTGAGTTTAGTGTGGAAACAGTTGTTCCAAAATTTAATGTAAGTTATTTCTCAACTTTTTCTTGGTTGCTATTTGCAGTATCAGGTTCAGAAGTTGCAGGGACATATATAAAACAAACAGAAAATCCTAAAAAGACATTTCCAAAAGCAATGGTTATAGCAACTATACTTATAGCATTATCATATATACTTGGTTCTGTGGCTGTACAATTAATAGCATCACCAGAAGTTTTGGAAAGTGCTGGTATAAAAGATGCAGGGTATGTGGTTTATAGTATAGTAGCAAACAACTTTGGAATAAATGGAAAAATAGTAGTTCAAATATATGCGGCGATATTCTTAGTAACATCAATAGCAGCTTATATAATATGGATGGAGTCTCCAATAAGAGCTATGTTTGGAGAAGTTCCAAAGGGAACATTCCCAGAATTCTTAGTTAAGAAAAGAGAAGATGGAACATTAGTAAACGCACTATGGACCCAATGTGCAATATTAATAGTATTAATAGCCATACCACTATTTGGACTAAAGTCTATAGATGCATTCTTTAAATTGTTAACAGACTTATCAGCTTTAACAGTTGTTATACCATATATAATCCTTATGTGTGCATATATGTCATTTAGAAAAAATAATAAAAACATTGATTTTAAATTCTTTAAATCAGATGTACTTGCCTACACTATGTCAGGAATAGCTTTAGTACTATCTTGTACAGGGTTCTTGGGAGCAGGTCTTGACTATGTCGTTGGATCTAGTGGAACAGAAGCTATTTTACTAATAGTAAAAACCTATGGTGGACCAGTAATTCTTATAAGTATGGGACTTGCCATAAGATTTATATCGCAAAAGTCTTATAATAAATCCAATGAAGGTAGATTGGAAGATAAGAAAAAGGCTATGTAAGATGTTTGATGAAAAGTAAGCAGATATAATTGAAAGCGTGTATTTTCTTATTGGAAAGTACATGCTTTCTTTTGCTTTACTTTAAAGATAGAAGAGAAAGTTAAAAATATGCTTATAAAATTAAAAATAAGAAATTTTATTATGTGAATTATTGTTGATTTATACTTTAAGAAGTATATAATTAACAATAGAGTGATTTTTAAAAAAGAAATTAGTATTTAAGTTTTGTTATTATAAAATTATTATAAAAAGTCATATTGCAAGACTTGGATAATTGAAAGCTAGTTATTTCAATTACTTGAGGTCGTACTACTATAAGAATGAATTCCATTAAAACAAGGATTGAAACTTGGAGTAATTGCAGCGGCTCAGCAAGAAAAAATAAGTGTTTTTTTATACTTATTTTTTCTTCCAAAACACAACTAAAAATTCTACCACCAAGGATGAATAATTTTCTACATAGTATAATTTACAATTTACAATTAATTAATAAAATAAAACTTTTATTTATATAAAAAAAATCATAGTATTGATATATTTGTTGGAAAAGAATAATATACCTAATACATACAATAGTGAATGATAAAATCCAATTAAAAATTGAAAAAGTGATAATATGGATCAGTAATTACTACTTTTCCTTACTTTAAAGGCTGTATATATACAGCCTTTTTCCATGTCAAATATTGAAATAATAAAAAAATTCATGTACTAATTAAATAAATTTGATATTATAAATAAGAAATTCAATATTTATTTTGGATTGCTAAATTATAATAAATTTACATTTAGGAGTGTTGCAAATGTTAAATATTTGTTTATGTGATGATGAAATAGATGTTTTAGATTGTTATTCACATAAGATAAATGAAATTTCATATAAGCATAATTATGCATTTAAGATTGAAACCTTTAGGAATGGTGAAAGTTTAATTTTTGATATAGAAGAAGACCCAAATAGATTCAATATAATAATTATAGATATAATAATGAAAAGTATTAATGGAATTGATACAGCAAAGATTTTAAGAAATCGTGGATATAGTGGAATAATAATATTTTTAACTTCAAGTAAAGAGTTTGCACTAGATTCATTTGAAGTAGAACCATTAAACTATATTCTAAAAGATGATAGTAATAACAGGTTTGAAGATATATTTTTAAAGGCTGCTGCTCAAGTTGATAAAAATTGCAATAAGAATATAATTATTTCTAGTAAAAATCAAAATAAGGTTGTTAATTTAGATAGGATTCTTTATATGGAAAGTTTAAATAAAAAAGCTATATTACATAATATTTATGGAGAAAGGGAAGAAGTAAATATTGTTTTTAAGAATATATATGAAAAGATTAAAGAACATGGATTTATTCGTTGTCATAAGTCATACATAATTAATATTGAGTATGTAAAATCATTTAATAATTTGGAATGTAGGTTACAAGGAGGGGTTACTGTGCCAATAGGTAGAAAATATTTAAAAGATTTTAAAAATATGATTGTGGAAAAAGAGTTTGGAAATATATTATTGTAACTTATTTAAAAGAATGAGGTAAGCATATGAGATTAAATCTTGTAGAAGGAATAACTTTTTCATTAATTTATTTTTTTAATAAGTTTTTCATGAATTATGTTAAGGAATTATTGCAACTAAGAAACAAAAGTTTATCAAAAGCATTTCCAATGATTATGTCTATTGTATCAATGGGATTAATTTGTAAAAAAATTTATATTCCAATTGTATATATTTTGATATTTTTAACATATATGGTCTTATTTAAAATAATTTTCTTCGACTCAATAGGAGTCATATATTGCGTAATTATAAATCAAATGTTTCATTTAATGTTATTTAGAGATATTGTTGTAGGAATTTTAAGTGTAATATCAAACAAAAGTATGTACCAAACTGTTCAATGTTATGAAACTTATATATTATCCTTTGGTATATCTAGATTATTAATGTTACTTCTGATGATTAATTTTAAAAGAAGAAGTACATTAGATATGGCAAAAAAACTATTAATTAATAGAAGAAAGCTGCTAATGAGTAATTTATTAGTTGTTAGTTTAGTTATTATATTGCTTAATTCCAACTATACCTACTACTATTCAGGAAATATTAGAACAACTACATGTATTATGCTATTAGAAAGAATTTTAATAGGATTTTGTTTTTATTTTTCATTAAGTATGAAAATTAAATCAATAAAATGGGTGGAGGAAGAAGTTTTGTATAAAACCACTTTGATGAATTTAGAGTATAATAATAATCTAAATAAGAAAGTTGATGAATATTCTAACTTGCTAAAAATGTATAATCATGATTTCAAAAATATATTATTTAATATTAAGGATCTTATTGAGATAGGAAATACAGAAAAAGCTAAGGACATAATATGTGAGTTTGATAAAAAAATTGAAAGTATTAAAACATATAATAAAAAATTTTCAAATAATCCTGTAATTAACACTTTATTTAATAGATTATATGAAGAATGTGAAAATGAAAATATTATTTTTGATTGTGACTGCTATATTGCAAGTAATCTTAGCATAACAGAACTGGATCTGATAAATATATTTAATAATTTGTGCCAAAATGCTTTTGAAGCTTGTATAAATCAAAGTGAGAATGAAAAAAAATGGATAAGCTTTAAAAGTTATGTTAAAGATGATAATTTAATTATCTATCAAAGCAATTCATTTAATGGAAATATAAATTTTAAAAATGATAGATTAATTACTACTAAATCCAATAAAAAAATTCATGGCATAGGTGTGGAAAGTATAAAATATATAGTTTCTGGGGTAAATGGCATGAATATTATAGATGTAGATAAAGAAAAGAGAGAATTTAAATTTTTAATAAAAATACCCTTGTCAATAAAAGAAAAAATATAATGTTTCTTACTATAATTATGCTGTTCGGTTATGAAAAAGTGTCGTTGGCGAAATATATGTGTTTTTGTAATGAAAATAAATTATTATTAAGAGTAAAATATGGTGAAAATTAGTTGTAAAACTAACTTTTTAGTAAATCATAAATAATGATTAAAATAAATATGATAATTTAATATTATACAGAGCGCTTGTAAATTAAATATTTTAATTATTGAAAGGGGAATTTAAATGGATAGTAATACAATAATTAATATATTGGATAATCAAAAAAACGGCATTATAATAATAAACAAATGCAAGGAAGTATTGTATGTAAATAAGACAACTAGAAAATTATTAGGAAATGATTTAAATCAATTATTAGGAGACTATTTAAATTGTAAAAATACAATTATAGAAAAAGTCCATTGTCAAAATACAAGTAAATGTAAGGATTGTATTATTAACAATACTATTGACAATGTTATTCAAACTAAAGAAGAACAAGTACTTAATAGTATTAAAGTAAGTAAAAATAATATGAAGATAGAATTATCAATGAAAATATCTTTATATGAAGATCAATACGTATTAATAGAATTGTTTAACTTAGATATAGAAAATAATCAAATGAATTTTTTAGCATTATTAGCAGATAAATCTAAAGATATAATGTTTTTTAAAAATGAAAAATTAAGATATGTTTATATAAATAAAACATATGCTGATTTTTTAAATAAAGACACAGACTATATTATAGGAAAAAGGGATATTGATTTAGTAAATGAAAATTTGCTTGATAAAAATTTATATGAGCAGTGTTTAGTTGGAGATTATGAAACTTTAGAAAAAGGTTCATATTATTGTGTTGAAACATTAGGAGAAAATTATTTTAGAGTATCTAAGGAAAAGATAGATGGAGGCGTGTTGTGTATAGCTAGAGATATTACTGATGAATTAAAAGCTATAAAAAAATCAGAAAAAGATCAATTAACAGGCATATACAATAGAAATAAGTTTCAAGATATAATAAATAAAATATATTTGAATAAGGAAGATGAATATTATCTTGCCTTGATAGATTTAGATGATTTGAGGAATTTGAACAATAAATATGGTCATCTTAAGGGGGATAAATATCTAAGAACAGTTGGAAAAATTCTTAAAGAAGAAAGTGGTGGCATGTTTTTTAGGATAGGTGGAGATGAATTTGCAGGCCTAATAAGTGGAAAAGAGGTTTCTCCACAATTAGTATTAGAAAATATATTCAAAAAAATTGATGAAACTGATTTAAATCCAAAATTATCTTTAAGTGTAGGTGTTAGTAAATTTAATATTAATAAAGATTACAAAGAAAATTATGAAATAGCAGATAGGATACTTTATGAGGTTAAGAAAAAGGGTAAAGGCAAATTTATTATTAATGATGTATAAAAGTAGAGAAAAAAATAATAAAAAATATGTATAGAAACTCAAAAGTATGTCCATAATTTAAATATCCTAATTAGAAATTCTTTGTTCATTGATTCATTATTTTTTTTCATATATCGCAAAAATAGCCTGGGCAGCGGACATCCAGGCTATTTTTGTGTTTTACTTTAAATCTTGCAAAAGCCATATCTACCAAGCTCATAACCCTTAGTAAACCTAATCACATTCACACTATTATAATCCACCTGAGGAATGCTATTTTCAACAATAATAGTTTGCCCCTAATGTTGGTGATTTATAAAATACTGAAACAAAGCATCTTTCATGCTATTAGGAACTTTTAAAAGAAAGAAAGTTTGGAATAGACAAAACTAAGTCTATTAATCCAACTATATCTAAAAAAGATAAGTACTTCTCATTAAGTGGAGTCAAATAAGTTTTATACAAATTAAATAATAGTAAATGGACCAAATATAAGAATAAAGTTTATTTAAAAGTTGGAACTAATAGTATACAAGTTAAAACTATTGATAATTCAGGAAATGAAAGTGAAGTAGTAAGTAAAAAGATTACGCTTACTGATGATAAAGATGACAATAATAATGAAGGACCTGTAATATCACAAGGAAATAAAATGAGATAATACAATATATCTTCTAAGGTTTGAGAAAACATTAAATTTAGTATAAAATATAGGTACTAAGAAATATATTGGAGGTATATAATGGGGATATTTGATAAAATGATGGCTATAACACTTGGTATAGGTGGCACAAAAATAGACACAATAGTTCACACAAAAAAGATCGTGCCAGGAAAAAGAATAGAAGGAATATGTAAAATAAAAGGTGGTAAAGTAGAGCAATATATAAAAGACATAACAATAGGTGTATATACTAACTACAAACAAGAAGTTGATGATAAAGAAGTAAATAAAACACAACGTATTCAAGAGAATGAAATAAAAATAGATAAAACTATACAACCAGAGGAATTATATGAAATTCCATTTAGTTTTATTTTATATAAAAGAGTACCTATTACAAAGCACAAATCAAAAGTATGGATATCAACATATATGGATATACAAGGGTCAATAGATACATCAGATAGAGATTATATAAATGTAGAACCTAATGAATATATGACAAACGTTTTAAATGCTATATCAGAGTTAGGATTCCATCTTAGAGAAGTTGAAAATGAGTATTGTCCAGCAAGACTGATTAAATATAACTTTGTACAAGAATTTGAATTTATGCCGCTTGGGGGTTATTTTAGAAATAGATTAGATGAACTAGAATTAGTGTTTGTACCAACAAATACTCATGTAGACTTAGTTTTAGAAGTGGACAGAAAAGTTAGAGGAATTAAGAGCTTTATGAGTGAGTATATGGGACTGGATGAAACAAAACTAAGAATGAGACTAGAGAATTCTAGAAAATATACAAGTGATGAAATAAAATATGAAATAGAAAGATTACTAAGAATGTATTCTTAGAATTTGTTATATAGAATTAACTAAGCAACTGGAAGGAAACTTTTAAATCCAGTTGCTATTGAAATGAATATCACCCCTTAAAGTAGACACAGGATAAAAATACCTGTTAAATCTAATTTAAGGGGTGAGTTTTTATTTCACTTCATTACCTGGTTTTGAAATGGAGCTTAAAGCTTGTCCAGCTTCATCAACATGTTTATTTACACTAGCTAAATCACCTAAAGAAAGCATACCAACAATCTTATTATTTTCAACTACTGGTAATCTTCTAATTTGATTTTGGGCCATTAAGCTAGCTGCTTCATGAGCATCTGTATCAGAGCTCACGCTTACCATATTTCCACTCATTACATTCTCTACATTTTGATTAGTATTATTTCCAGCAACACTTCTTAAAACAATATCTCTATCTGTTATTACTCCAACAGGAGTTTTATTATTATCACAAACAGGAACTATTCCAACATCTAAAGATTTCATAATATCTGCTGCATTTTTTATATTAGAACCTGTTGTTACATATGATACATCCTTTGTCATTAGATCTTTTACTTTCACAGTTAAACCCTCCTTTTTTCAAATCAATACTATCTTTTCCTTATTAAAGAGAACATATGCTTATAATTATTGATTTACTTTTTTATTTTTTTAAAGAAATACCCACTCATAATAAGGCCACCAACCAAAGCGTCAATCATATCTTGCATAGTATCTTTTAGCCCACCTGATTGAGTATGCTTACTAAATAATACATCTAATGTATACTCAATTATTTCCAAGAAACCAGATATACCTAGACCAAAGAAAAGAATAAGTATAAGAATGATTATTCTACTAGATGAATTTTGTATATTTAAAAAATTTAATATATTCCAGCCTATTTTAACAGTTATAAATCCTGACCAAAAATGCAAAAAGTCATCATAAATTTTTATTTTGTCATAAAAGTTATAACAAGATCCTAATAAGAACGAAGATAACATAAATAAGTTACCAAATATAAATAAACTTTTATCTATTATAGGATAATTTTTAGAATATAATTTATTTAATACAAAGAGTATAATTAAGCAAGTTGCACTTAATCCACTTTTTCCATATTCACCTTTAAATATAAATAATATTATTGAAAAAATATATATAATATAAAGTATTAAATTAAAGATACTAATTTTTTTATTTTTCATATTTGCACCTACCATTTAGAATATTTATATTTATTATGTGCAAATAGCATATAAATAATTATACGAGTTCTAAATCCTGCAGCTATTAGCTGAAAGTTGAGAATATAATTTTTCCTATTAAAGCCTGAGTTATGTTCAGGCTTTTTTTATGAAAGAAACTTATAGCAAGTAAAATCATTGCAAAGTCTTGACTAAGACGCCCCTCAGGTTGTGCGAAAAATCACTAAATATGCTACTATTACGGTGAGTTAATGTATTTAAGATAATTTGTATTTACACAAAAAGAAAGCCATAATTATAGGAGAATTATTTAAAATGGGGGATAATTTCATATGAACATGTGTGTTGAAATATTGTGGGTTATATTTGTAGTAATTGGAATAATCTGTTCAATTATAATAGGATTAAAATATGTATATAACTATACTGTGAAAAAATTAAAAACAAAATCAATACGAAAAAGAACAGTAAAAGTAGTTGTTAAAGGCAAATATTATTCTCCAGTCTCAGGATCTAATGTGCCTCATGCAGGAGCTATCATAAAATCTGACTCATATAGAGTAGAGATTATTTATGATGAACAATTATATGTACTACATAATAAGCAAGTTTTTGACTCTGTGAATACAGGAGATACATTAGAAATGAATTTAGTAGAATTGGTTGCTAAGGATGAAAATATAATAGGTTCATATTTAGAAGTTATCTCAAATTAATAAGCAAAGTTTAATTCAAGCAAATAAAAGGTCTAATATAGAGCAGGATTATTCTAAAGTAATAAATTTATAATTTGGATATTAGGTGGAATCACATTTATTGTATTAGGTATTTATAATTGTAATTCTAAGAAAACAGTCCATTTGGATTTGGGGTAGATTCAAAAGTTACAAGTTTGGAAAGAATAATTTAATAATAGGTTGTTATATTAAATTATATATGTTATAGTTAATACATAAATCAAATAACAGCGCGGAGTGGAGCAGTTGGCAGCTCGTTGGGCTCATAACCCAAAGGTCACAGGTTCGAGTCCTGTCTCCGCAACCAATTAATACTATGAATATAAAACTCTTATATCACTTGATATAAGAGTTTTTTTAAAATATAACAAAGTTATTTTTTAATAAAAAGAGGAAATTAATATGAATGGACAAAATAGAGACAATATAAAAATAGGAAGTAAAGTATTAGTAGTTCAAAAACAAGATCAAAGAACTGGAAAATTAACAGAGGGTGTGGTATCTAAAATACTTACAAATTCTAAAACTCATCCCCATGGAATCAAGGTTATGCTTGAAAGTGGCATAGTTGGTAGAGTTCAAGAAATTTTATAAATATATTTTAAGGAGATTTTATGATAAAAAGAGAATTTGAAATAAATGATATAGCCTATCTTGCAAAAAATAGAAGAATAAAGGCACATATAGATGGAAGTGAAACTAACACAAAGAATATTTCTTTAAAAGCAGGAGATGCAGTTAAAATACTAGATTATTATGAAATAGAAAAGTATGGATATTCATATGAAGCAGAGTTAAAAAAAGATGGAACAACATATGTAATAAGAAAGCATCTAAGTCAATCAGACTTAAGACCTAAAAAAGTTTAAATTTGAGTAAATTTATAAATTTAATATATTGTTAAGAAAGAGAGTTTTAGCCTAAGACTCTCTTTTTCAGTTTTAAAAAGCAATGTATATAATTAAAAATGAACTTCTTGTAAAGACTAGAGGAGTCTTAGTAAAAACGTTGAAATAGTATAGTAACTTCATAATCAGGTATTTTTTCTATAAATTCATCCTTCAAATCAAAAATAGTTAAATTACTTTTTTGAATAACTTCACCATTACATCTAATATGCTCAGTAGAATTAGATGGTATAGTAGTAAAAGAAACTATATTATTTTTTTCAAATTCATCAACTTTTAAATTATCTGAGAATGATGATATAATTCTATTAAATTTTTTTGAAAATTTCATTTACAATAACCTCCATATTTTATATATTGTTTGTAACAAATTAAATATATCAAAGTAAATTTGACATCAGTATGTCAAGGTTATAGATAAATTAATATTGAAAAAATAAAAAAGCTTTAAATGATAATAAACACCTATCGTTTGAATACTATGGTGTTAATAGAAAGAAAGGTAAGCGTTGCGTAGAACCATATAAATTAATACTAAAAGAAAATAACTGGTATTTACAAGGATATTGTACTTTAAGAGAAAATTTTAGAGTATTTAAATTATCCAGGATATCAAATATTGAAATACTAGAATCCACATTTACACTTAGGGAATTTAAATCAAAACCATTAGACTGAAGTGGATGTATAGATAAAAGGCTTTTTACTATAAAACTTCTAGTTGATTGGTCTCTTAGGAAACAAACGGTTGAAAGATGTGGGGAAGAGCGTGTAAAAGATTATGGTGATGATAAATTTATAGTCGACTTTCCTTTTGTAGATCATGATTTAGGATATAATATATTAATGGGATTTGGAGATAAATGTGAATGTTTATCTCCAGAACATGTACGTATAGAACTTGTTAATCGTATACAAAAACTACTGAAAATCTATAAAGAATATTAAAAACGATGCATTAGGTTAGTCATACATCAAAAAAGTGAACTTTTTTAATTTAGTATTCTTAATGAGAAATTCATTATTTACTGGTATGAGTATATACAAATTAATGCCCTTAGAATCCACTTGTTTAGATTCAAAGGGCATTTTTACTAAACATATTTAAATGCATTTTTAGAAAAAATTTCATTAATGGCCTTTATGTTTTTCTTTTTTCTTCATCTGTTTTAATTCATACATTTTGTCGTGTTCTGATTCTTTTCTTTCTTTTCTTTTTTTTCTTCGTTCAACTTTAGCTGATTCATGTTGAAGTTTAATAGCGTTTTGAGCTTTTGTACCCATACCTTTTTCTTTTTGTTGTTTCTTTACTTCTCTTTGTAATCTCTTGTAATTAGTTTTCTTTTGAGTAGAGAATGTTTGAGATTTGATTTTTTTAAATGGAATCTGATTATAGTTTTTTAGTATAAATTCATATAATTGAGCTTCTGTAGGTTCTGATCCTAAGAATACTCTTGCCACACTATATTCATTTTCACTTTCACCTTCAAAAGTACCAACCCAAAATTGATTTTGAAATAATACTGTTAATTTGCAACTACTTTGTATCATAAATAACTCCTCCTGTAATTTTATTACAAAAGAATGGACAACCCAGGAGGGCAGGTTACTGCTATTTTACAAATAGGTTCGGACTACCAACCGAAACTGTGTTTTTATCTCTCAAATATATTATATCAAAAGTTTTATAGTATGTGTAGAGTTCGAAAATTGCTTAATTTGTAATTTTTACTAAATCTGGATGATAACTCTAACTATATAAAGGCTAATAATATTAACTCAAAGTAAATTTCAGGTTATCAGTTACAATTAATTAACTTATAATATATAATAAACTTAAAATATTATCACAAGGATATAGTATATATCTAGATTTATGTTAATAATAAGAAAAATAATCTGGAGGCAATATAATGAATAAAAAGGACTTTTCTAATTTAGAAGATCAAATTATGTCTACAGTTAGCAGTGCACTAAAAGCAATAGATATTGCTAATCTAAAAAGAGATATTAACTATAAAACTGAAGACACTCTAAATCAATTTAAATCAAAGTTCAATGAATATGGTGTAAAATACATGGGCTTAAATAAAAAATCTAAAAATGATATATCAAAATACATTAGTAAAAGACCAGCTGGAAGTATATCAGGAATACTTTATATAGTGTTTGGAGCTGGTGGAAGTGTAATTTATGGTTCTTCAGTGGGGTTATATCTAATAGCTAATTCACTATTTAGTAATTTTATTGTAGGTAGCCAAGTTGTTACGGGAGTTTTAGTTTTATTTTTTGTAGGAAGTGTAGGATTATTATTAAAAGGAATAAATGTAAGAAAAAGAGTAAAGCGTTTTAAGACTTATGTAAGAGTTATTGACGACAATAGTTATTTCTTAATTGATGACTTAGCAAAATTTGTTAAAGAGAAAAAGAGTTTTATACTTAAAGACTTACGTAAAATGATTGATTTAGGCATGTTTTTAGAAGGACATATAGATGAAGAAAAAACATATTTTATGTTAAATGATGAAGTTTATAGTGATTATTTAAATTTGAAAAAGGAACAAATAGCCAAAGAAACTAATAAAGAAAAATTGAAAGAAGAAATAAATAATTCAGGAAAAGAAGAAATAGAATCTACTGTTAAAATAGGAAGAAATTATATTGAACAAATCAAAGCCGTAAAAAATGAGTTTTACAGAGAAGAAATAGCTATAAAGTTAGACAAATTGGGAAACATTGCAGATCAAATACTTAATCAAGTTGAAAAAAATCCTAAAAAGACACAAGAAGTTAATAAATTTATAAATCATTACCTTCCAATTACTATAAAACTAATAAACTCATACAAAGAGTTAAATAATCAAGTAGTTCAAGGTGATAATATAAAAAATGCTAAAATTCAAATTGAAAAGAGTATTGATCTTATTAATAATGCTTTTGAAAATTTATTAGATTATTTATTTGAAGATGTTGTTTTAGATATTTCCACAGATATCTCTGTTCTTAAAACATTATTTAAACAAGAAGGATTAGGAGAAGAAGATTTTAAAAAGTAAATAAAAATAATAGGGAGGCATTAAAATGAGTGATGAATTCAAAGATAAGTCTATTGATATAAAGCCGGAATTAACTTTTCAATCATTTGAGGAGGAAGCTCCGGATATAAAAATAAAAGAGGAAAAAGCAGAAGAAAAAATAATAGAAGAAAAAATAACTGATGAAATACAACTGACAGAAGAAGAGAAAAAAATGGTAGATCAATTTGTAAATAAAATAGAAATAAGTAATTCAAATTCTATTTTACAATATGGTGTAGGTGCTCAAAAGAAAATTTCTGATTTTTCACAAGCAGCATTAAATGATGTTAGAACCAAAGATTTAGGTGAAATTGGAGAAATACTATCTAGTGTAGTTCTTGAGTTAAAAAACTTTGAAGAAGGTGAAGAGAAAAAAGGAATTTTTGGTTTATTTAAAAAAGGCAAAGACAAAGTTTCGAAGATGAAAGTAAATTATGAAAATGTAGAAAATAATATCACTAAAATGTGCAATGTTCTTGAAAAGCATCAAATACAGCTTTTAAAAGATATTGCCATGCTAGATAGAATGTATGAAATAAACAAAGTATATTTTAAAGAGCTATATATGTATATCTTAGCTGGGAAAAAGAAACTTCAAAAATTAGAAAAAGAAGAACTTCCTAAATTGCAAGAAAAAGCAAAAAAAAGCGGTAATCCTCAGGATGCTCAAGAATTAAATGATTTTATTGCTCTTTGTAATCGATTTGAAAAGAAAATTCACGACTTAGAATTAACCAAAATGATTTCTTTACAAATGGCTCCTCAAATTCGATTAATTCAAAACAATGACACCTTAATGTCTGAAAAAATACAATCTACAATTATAAATACTATTCCACTTTGGAAAAGTCAAATAGTGTTAGCACTTGGAGTTGCTCATGCTACTGATGCTGCCAGAGTCCAAAGAGAAGTAACAGATATGACAAATGAACTTTTACGCAAAAACGCAGAAATATTAAAAACTTCAACAATAGAAACTGCAAAAGAATCTGAAAGAGGAATTGTTGATATTGAAACACTTAGAGCTACTAATGAATCGTTGATTTCAACTCTTGATGAAATTCTTAATATACAAACAGAAGGACGTGAAAAACGTAGGGAAGCTGAAGCTGAATTAAGAAATATTGAAAATCAATTAAAAAATAAGCTTATAGATTTTAAATATAAGTAAAGAAGAAATAATGACTAGCTGTAAATAAGCTTATAAATGGTAAGAAAGTTTATAGTAGTAAATATATAAAATAAATAAATGAAAGGGCTATACAAAAATGTGTAGCCCTTCTTAACTTTGTGCTATAATTACCTAAGAAAAAACAAATTTATTAATGTAAATAATAGTTAGGAGGGGAATATATGAGCAACTTTGATGATGATATACTTGAGTTCAATGAAATAGATTCTTACAAGAAATTAAAAGATGCAAAAGAATTTCTTTGTGGAGAAAATGGAGAACAAAATTTTGAGGAATTTTTGGTTTTGAGTAAAATGTCAGCACTTCAAGGCAATGACCACAGCCAGTACATAATGGGGATTTTTTATGAAGATGGTATGGAAGGGTTGGAAGATTATTTTCAAATAGAAATAGAAGCCGATGAAAAATATTATAAAATGAGAAATAATGAAAAAGCCTTAGAGCTTTATAAAAAATCAGCTAATCAAGGTCATAAAGATGCCCAGTACGCCCTTGGAAATATGTATTTTAAAGGAACTGGCACTGAAACTGATTATGAAAAAGCCCTTTATTGGTTCAAAAGCTCTAAGACAGAGTTTGCTTGTTTTAATGTGGGATGTTTCTATGAAAATGGACTAGGTGTAAATCAAAATTATAAAACTGCTATTAAGTGGTACGAAAAAGCTGCACAACTTGGAAACTCCAATGCTGCCTATAATTTAGGTGTTATGTATAAAATGGGGCAAGGCTGTGAAATAGATTATGAGAAAGCTATAAAGTGGTATAAAAAAGCATGCGAACAAAACAATAAAAGTGCTCTTTATAATTTGGGACTTATGTATTCAAATGGTGAAGGTGTAGAAATAGATTGTAAAAAAGCTATTAATATTTTTGAAAAAGCTGCCGAACATGGAAGTGAATTAGCCATGTATCAACTTGGTTATATGTATAATCAAGGTATAGGCGTAGAGGAGGACTTGGAGCAAGCCAGAATATGGTATGAAAAATCTGCAAACTTAGGATGCTCTGATGCTCAGTGTAATTTGGGATATTTCTATCAAGAGGGATTAGGAATAGAGCAAAACTACGAAAAGGCTAAAATATGGTATGAAAAAGCCATAGAACAAGGTGAATATCTTGCAAAAAGTAATTTGGCAGAGATGTATATTTTTGGTCATGGAGTAGAAGTAAATTTAAATAAAGCTTTACATCTTTATGTAGAGGCATTAATTGATGCCAAAGAAATTGGTGATAAAGAAGAAATGTCAATAATTTTATTTAATATGGCTGAAATATATGAAATAGGATATGGAACGGAAACTGATTTAGATAAAGCTAAAAAATTATATGAAGAGTCTGCTGGTTATGGTTTAGAAGAAGCAAATGAAAGACTTGATAATTTAAAAATGAAATAAAATAAAAAAGCATACCTTTAAGGTATGCTTTTTTATTTTGTATATAATCTAAAACCTCATCATTATAAGGTTTATATAATATTTGTATAATAAGATTTGCTCACTTAATTTTATCTTAAATCTGGCCTTTTACAAATTCCCCTTTCATCTTAAAATTACTAATTGTATCTTTTAGTACTTGAGCTTGCGCTGATAATTCTTCACTTGATGCAGCACTTTCTTCTGCTGTTGCACTATTGTTTTGTACTACGTCTGATATCTGCTCAACGCCTATGTTTACCTGTGCTATGGCTACTGTTTGCTGGCTATTTGCATCTGCAATATTTTGTATTACCTGAGCAGTTTGATTAGAGCTATTTATCACTAGTTGCAATGATTTTGCTGTTTCACCTACAATATTTCTTCCGTTTTCTACTGCATTAAGGGCAGTTTCAATTAATATTGCAGTATTTTTTGCACTTTCTGCAGATTTACCTGCTAGATTACGAACTTCATCTGAAACAACTGCAAATCCTTTACCAGCTTCTCCTGCTCTTGCTGCTTCAACTGCTGCATTTAAAGCTAATATATTAGTTTGAAAAGCTATATCATCAATATTTTTTATTATTTTACTAATCTCATTTGAAGCATTACTTATATCATTCATAGCTGCAATCATTTCATTCATTTGTTCATGTCCTTTAGTTGTAGCTACAGTTGCTTCCCTGGAAACTTCTTGAGCTCTTTGTGCGTTTTGAGCGGTATCATTTATTTGATTTGAAATTTCATTTACTGTTGATGCTAGTTCTTGAACAGAGCTCGCTTGTTCTGTAGCTCCTTGAGCGAGTTCTTGTGCTCCAGCAGATACTTGCTGAGAACCTATAGCAACTTGATCTGAAGTTGATGAAATTTGAGATACCATAGAGTTTAGCCCATATATTAAATCATTTATATTAGTTTCTAATTTTTTAAATTGGCCTACATATTCTTTTTCAAGTTTTATATCTAGATTACCACCAGCCATTTTTTCTAAAACCGTAGATATTTCATCTATGTAATCTTGATAATTAGTAAGTTGAGAAATCGTTTCATTGAAAGCCTCCGCCAGCTGTCCAGCCTCATCATTTGAATGGACTTCTAAATCAACATCAAAATCTCCTTGTGCTATATCATGAGCTATTTTAGTTATTTTTTTTATTGGTTTAGTTATTGAACTAGCAATAATATAGATTATACCAGCTACAAGGATTAACACTATCAGCGCTACACCTACTACTCCCATGATTGTTTTTTTATTACCATCACTTATTAATCCATCTACAGTATCCATAGGAACTCCACAGAAGTAAGCACCTATTATATTGTTGCTATCATCATGCATTGGTACATAACCTGTTAAATATTTTTTACCCTGTATTTCTGCTTCTCCAAAATAAGATTCACCTTTTGATAATGCTTTGTGTGCTTCGCCTGCTGGATCTAAAGTTGTTCCAATAGCCCTTTTACCTTGTTCATCTTTTACAGTTGATAGTATTCTCGTATAGGTATCATTATTTTTAGCAAAGACTGTTGCAACTAAATTCATATTTTTAGAAAATTTATCAATATATTCATGACTATCTTCTATTGATTTACCATTAGCATTAACTAACTCACCATTGTTATTTTTTATAGTTCCAAATTGTTCTTTTAAGTATAATTGTAACATATTGTTACTACCTTCTATTCTTTCAGTATATTCATATCCTACAACTTGCTCAATCGTTGATGAACTTTTTTTAATTCCAATTCCTACTACCAATAATAAGGAAATAATAAACATCACTAATACACTAGAAATAATTTTAATTTTTATACTTTTCATTTAGCTTCTCCTCTGGCTTTCATGTACAAGATTTTTAATATTACTTATCTTTTATTTACGACAAAAATAATAAAGTCTGTATATCTTCACAAACTTTATTTTTAAATAACTTAAGAAGATACTCTATAGGGTCTATAATTGTGTAATAATGTCAATATATGAGTAAAATAGAATTAATTTGGCATAAATGATAAGAATATGAACTATGTTGTTTAAAAAGGTATATACTGATATACTATAGGTATAATGTGTCATAAAATGGAAAGGGGGGAGCCAAATTATGGATAAAAGAATAAATAAACGCTTAATGATAGTACTATCAGGGGTCTTAATGAGTAGAGTATTATCAACAAGTGTTCTTTCTCATGCAGAAAATAATGATGAAGCAACATCTGAGCTATCAATACAGAATTTAAATGAAAGAAATACGATAAAAAAAGGAAAAGTTATAGCAAGTTCATTAAATGTAAGATCAGGTGCTTCAAGTAGTAGTTCTAAGATTGGCTCACTGAAAAAGGGGGCAATTGTTCAGATAGAAAGTATGTCATCTAGTGGGTGGTATAAAATTAAGTATGGGAATAAACATGGATATGTAAGTGGACAATATGTAGAGGTTTTAAATAATTCAAATGACTCATCAGTGCAAGCAACAGTAATAAAAAAAGGAAAAATAAATACAAATACACTTAATGTAAGAAGCGGTGCGTCAACAAATAGTTCGAAAATAGGAACATTATCAAAAGGTACGATAGTTGAAGTAGTAAAAGTAGAAAAAAATGGATGGTACAAAATTAAGTATAAAAAAGGCTATGGATATGTAAGTTCATCATATGTAGTAGATATAAATTCTAACGATAATACAGATAATGATACATCAAGTGAAACAACAGTAATAAAAAAAGGAAAAATAAATACAAATACACTTAACGTAAGAAGTGGTACGTCAACAAATAGTTCGAAAATAGGAACATTATCAAAAGGTACGATAGTTGAAATAGTAAAGGTAGAAAAAAATGGATGGTACAAAATTAAGTATAAAAAAGGCTGTGGATATGTAAGTTCATCATATGTTATAGATATAAATTCTAACGATAATACAGATAATGATACATCAAATGGAGAAACAGTAATAAAAAAAGGAAAGATAAATGCAGATATACTTAACGTAAGAAGTGAGGCATCAGCAAGTAGCTCAAAATTAGGAACACTATTAAAAGGCACTGTAGTTGAGATAGTAAAAGTAGAAAAAAATGGCTGGTATAAAATCAAGTATAAAAAAGGCTATGGCTATGTAAGTGGACAATACGTAGTAGATTTAAATGATTCATCAGGTGGAACAACAGTAATAAAAAAAGGAAAAATAAATACAAATACACTTAACGTAAGAAGTAGTGCGTCAACAAATAGTTCGAAAATAGGAACATTATCAAAAGGTACTATAGTTGAGATAGTAAAAGTAGAAAAAAATGGCTGGTATAAAATTAAGTATAAGAAAGGTTATGGATATATAAGTTCATCATATGTAGTAGACATAGACTCTAGTAGTGAATCAGATAGAGTTTATAAAAATCCACCAGGATATATTCAATTAAAAGATAAGATAAGTGTAAGTGGTGCGGGAAAAAGCCTAGTTAAAGGAACAATGGGACTTAGAGTTGCAAAAGTTCAAAGAAAATTAGGTATGGGTCGCGTATGGGAAATTGTGGGACCAAATACAATGTCTAAGGTCAAAGCTTTTCAAAAGAAAAATGGCCTAAAAGTAACTGGTGTAGTTGATCTTACTACGTGGAAAAAAATGGGATTTAGTGAGTCTTCTTGGTATTCATTAGATTCATATGTAACTCCAGTTAAGACAAACTCAAAGTCAACAAGATCAGACCTTGTGGAACAAATGATAAGGACTGCAGAAAGTTATTTAGGTACAGAATATGTAGTTGGTGCTGCTGGTCCTCCAGGAAGTGGAATTGATTGTAGTGGTTTAGTTATGCAAGCTATGTATTCAATAGGAATTGACCCAGCTCCAGTGAGTGTAACTCGTCACACTCAACCAGGGTATGAGTATGAGTCTAGAAACCTTTGGAATCTTCCAACACTAAAAACAGTTCAAACTCCACAAAGAGGAGATTTAGTATTCTATAAAAATAGTGCAGGGCAAGTAATACATGTAGCTATATATTTAGGAAATAATAGAGTAATAGAGTCTTGGCCAGAAAAAGTTGTAAATTGGCCATTAATACATCCTGAAAGGGCACTAATAAAGGGTTATAAAAGAGTTTTAGGTTAATAAATAGTTAATTAAAATGAAGATACTCCCTCTAAGACATACAGTTTTAATAATAAAATTGTTGTCATGAAGGGAGTATTTTTAAATTCATATTATACAAAATTAATAGCTAATTTTTATTTACCTGCTTTGGATAAGGCATCTCTCGCAGCTTCTATAACTCCTTTTGAAGAATAAGTTGAACCACTTACCACATCAACATTATATGTCTGTTTATCTATTATCTCCTTAGGGATAGAATCAAAAGCCGGTCCATAAAATCTTTCGCCTGATTCATTATGACTAACTATTGAAATCTCATTTATGACTCCATCCTTTATAGTAACTAGAACTTTAAGGTCTGGACCATATCCATATCCAGTACCTTCATATACTCCATCTTTATAGTCACCTCTTATATTACTTTCATTTGTACTTATTTTAGGATTTAGATCTGATTTAATACTATTGACAACTTTATCAAGTCCAACAAACCCTCCAACTTCAAATATATGTAATGTTGTAACAATAATAAGCAAGGCAGTTAACTCTCTATGCCTTTGCATCCATGTTTTTCCAATGTTTTTCTTATTAATAAATGTATACCATAAAAGGAGCCCTATTATTAGACCGACTGTTCCATAATTAAAGCTTATAATTGAATATGATGAAAGAACTCCGTGAATAAATGATGATAGTAAAAACAAGTATCCCAAGTTAATGTGATTCTTTCTTAAAAACTTATTTATTTTTATTAATAGCTCATTATTACAATCTATTTTTATTTTCTTTTGTAGAATTTTCAGTATCCATATGATGCTTAGGAGTATTCCTGATATTACTGCTATCCAGGCAAATAAAATATTAAAAAATAAAGTCATAATACCTCCAGATGTTTTTTAGTTAATATTATATCACTACTTTTTATTTAGTTTTACCTTTTTTAGTATATTTATAGATTATTATATTAAACCTTTGCAATGAAAAATTTAATATAAACATGGATAAAAGTATAAAATTATTACTTAAATATACAATCTAGTATACAATTTTATTATAATATGAAATAGTTAAATAAGAATTTTAATTGAGGTGAATTATGGATATACAACTTATTTATGAAGTACCAACTGCAAAAGATTATGTAAGTCTAAGATTGCGTTCAGGCATGGGGAGTAAAGATTTACAAAGAAGTGAAATAGCTTTGCAAAACTCTTTATTTACAGTATCAATATATGATGAAGATAAATTAATTGCTTTTGGAAGAATAGTAGGTGATGGTGGCATAACCTATGTGGTAAGTGACATTATGGTAGATAAAAATTATCGTAGAAAAGGATTAGCAGATTTAATAATGAAAGCGCTAGATAATTACTTTGAGAAAAATACATATGAAGATAGCTATATTTGTTTAATAGCAAATAATCCTGCTGATTTGCTATACAGCAAACATAAATTTGAGTATTTGTCAGAAGATAAATGTGGTATGCTACGAAATCAAAAGAATAGTGAGGAACAAAATGAAAAAAACTATAATACTTATTAGTGCGATTCTATCAATAATATTTATAACAGGTTGTACTAATAATGATACAATAGGCAACACAGAGGAAGAAATATTACAATACTTAAATGAAGGTGATTTTTTAGATGTTATTGGCAATGATAATTTAACTATTTTAGATACTGTACATATTGATAACTCTAAAATAGTAGTTTTTGTATCAGATACTGGACAAGGATATCTTGTATACGAAAAAAATAAAAAAGGAAATTACATAATGACTGATAATAAATTAGAGGGTATTGACTCAGATGATCTAGGAGTAACTAATTTTGCAGTTAGATATAATCATAATGATGGACTAGATAACAAGTATCTGGCATACCTAGTAATATCTAATGGAAGTAATGTTTCCACTGTAGAAATGTCAATAAATAACCACATATTTAATAAAAAGCTTAAAACTGGCAAACCATCAATGGTTTTACTAAAGAACGTATTATCAGATGATGAACCAAAAAAATCAATAGATTTTGATTGTAAATATTTTGATAAAAATGATAAAGAATTAGAGGCTGAATAATTAGTTACAAATGAGCAATTCACAATTATTATATAATTGGAAATAAATAAACGTTTGATTATATTATGAATAAGAATTTAAAGGAGTATTAATGGAGGATAAGTATGAAAAATTCATTAGATGGGGTATGTAAGATACTATATTTTATATATGGAATGTTTCTAATTTATCCTATAAAAACTAGTGAAAAGCAACTAATAACATTGGAAAATGAAGTATGCAAAGAGAGAATAAATAAAAATATTTTTCCCTATAAATTAAATTTCTTCGTTACTATAATTTTTTCTATATTTATTCTTTATATAACAGGTGATAAAAGTCTACTTCTACCAAGCTTATTAATGTTGATTACTAGTGGATTGATATTTTATGGTAGAAAGTTATATTATAAAGCATGCGAGATAGATAAATTATCAAATTTAAACACTAAAAATAATATTAATAGCGCATTGTGGAGATTAAAAGTTTGGTATGATAAAAAAGAGACGGTAGAATTTAAATATAGAAAAGTAGAAATTATTGTAAATATATTATATATATTACTAAATGTGATCATACTTAGAAGCTATACATTTGGATTTTTTGAATTATTATTTATATATTTTATATTGCAAAATTCTTTTGCTCTTATAGAAAATATATTTAATATATTTACGTCTATAAATGGGACTTGTACTGGTATATATGAACGTAGAACTAGGTCTAACATAAGTTATTATAAAGTAGTGATTACAGATTATACAAATAAAAGAGAAGTTAAGGTCAAAATAGATTCTAATTCATTTATGAGTGAAGGAGATTCTTTAGAGGTAGTTCATGGTGTATTCTCGAAGCAGCTAGTTTCTATTAATTCTGTAGTATATTCGAGGGGGAATAATAGTAAATTGATGTTTCCAATTGAATGTATAATTATTATTTTATTTTTAAAATAATAATTGAATTTTTAAAAGTAAACCAGCAAAGACTCACAAGAGAGATTGGAGTATTTTTACAAATCTAATACAAATTATTAAATTAAGAACTCAAGCTATGGAATGAATACGAATACATAGCTTTTTTATACTAAACGTTACAGAATCATTTAGGACATTGAACAAATAATTTCATATTGCTAGACTCTAATTATAAATAAAAACAATTGGAGAAAAAATATGAAAAATAATAAATTTAATGATAGATATAGTGCAAAGTTAGGTTTTGTAGAAGTAGATATAACACCTAACAAACCAGTAGAAACAGTTGGATTTGGTCGCAAAGATGAAATATCTAGAGGAGTGTTAAAGCCATTATTAGCCCAAATATTATTATGGGAATTTAAAGATAAAAAGTATTGTCTTATAGCAATAGATCACATTTGCTTTTCAACGGACCATGCAGACTTATTGCGAACTGATATTGGAAATATATTAAATATTAAAAAAGAAAATGTAATGATTTGCTTTTCTCATACTCACTCTGCACCTAATGAAACTGCTGAAATTGAATACTTTAGATTTGCTTGTAGTCAAATAAAGTCTGGTATTAAAGAGGCTATAAAAGATATGACTCCAGTTAAAGTAGGATGGGGAAATGCATATGGAGATATAGGCATAAATAGAAGGGATAATTGTGATAAAAGTAACGAAAAAATTGATAGAAGAATAGGAATCTTAAAAGTCACTGATGCAGATAGTGGGCAGTTACGTCTTTTATTATTAAGATTAACAGCTCATAGCAATGTATTAAAAGCTGATAATTATATGATTTCACCAGATTATTTTGGTGCTGTAAGAGAACTTTTAGTGTTAAAATACAACTGTCACATAATGGTTACACAAGGGGCATCAGGTAATGTTTCACCTAAATATTTTAATTCAAATCTAGATTTTGTAATAGACGCACAAAATAATAAGAAGTTTGTTAGATCTAAAACAGCTCTTGAAGATATGGCAAAAGAAGTATACGAAAATGTAGACAAAGTAATAAATCTCATAGAAACGAAAAACACTACAAATCTTGAAATATATTCAGTTTATAAAGAGTTTTATTCTGAAGTTCCTACCTATGAAAGAGCTTTAGAAATTGCAAAAGAAGCAAAAATAGAATGTAATATAGATGGCACAAGGTGGTTAAAAGAAGTTAAAAAACTAATCCATGCAAAAGTTGAAAAACAAATTGATAATATGGAAATTCAGTACTTTGTTTTGAATAATGGCTGTATTTGTGGTGTAGCCAATGAAATAATGTGTGAGTTTGCCTTAAGTGCCATGACTATAATGAACAATGATAAATTTTATTTAGGTGGATATACAAATGGTTGTACAGGTTATTTGCCAACAGAGTATGAGTTTGATGAAGGTGGTTATGAAGTATATTGGTCAATGTTAATATATTATATTTATTACAGAAGAGTATTTCCTTTAAATCGCAATTCAGCAACAATACTTATTGAAACAGCGTTACAAAATGTACAAAAACATTTAATACATAATTAAAAAGTATTAAATTTAAAATTATGTTTTATAGATTAAGACAAGGAGAACCCTATAACAAGTAACTAAGTTTAGACTAAAAATAGTTAATATTAAGGTATTAACTATTTTTTTATTTTTAAGGAAAACAATAATTGATGAATATGACTGATGATATTACTATTTATAGTATAGAAAGTGAGTAGAGTCAGGGAAAACTTTAGAAATGGGGGTTAATATACTATGAAATTAAAGAAAATAATATTCAAAAGGAGAAATGCATGAAAAAGATAATTATACTATTTACGCTGTTAACCTGTATTTGCATAACAGGATGTTCTATAAAGAAGGAAAGAACGAATCATTTAAAAAACAGAAAATAATAAAGTCGAAAATATAGAATCAATAAACTATATAATTGAAAAAGATAAAAGCACAGAGGGGTTACTGTCAATAATATATTTAAGCTATGACAATTATGAAAATACAGATAATGTTGGGAAGCTTAATATGATTTACAATACTTATGATATTGGTATGTTTAAAAAGTTTTCTAAAAAATAGTAGATGATAAACAGTCACCACTTTATGATACATATAATAAAATTGTTGAAGATATGTGTGATAATAATGATTTAACTTTAAATGACATAGAAAAAATGATTAATATAAAACCACCTTGAGACAATCACTTAGAAAAATTGGCTTTAATAATATGAAAAAGGTTGTTTTAAAAAATAATACCATAAATGTACTTCTTTTTATGATGACAACTCATGTTTTTGCTAGTGAAAATGAGAGAGATAAGTTTATTGATTTTAATTTCCAAATACTCTATCTATACAGTGAATTTATTTAAATATCATAGAATATATATTATATATGCACAAAAAATGTAATGATGGAGTGATAATATGATAAATAGACGTATTAAAAGTTATATAAACTTATACCAATCCAGCCACTTTTCAAAAAGCATCAACGAAGCTATTTATAATCTATGCAAGCATAATAAAAAATTATTAAGTATAAATAAAATAGGGGAATCGGTACAAGGAACACCTATACTATCTATAACTATAGGTGAAGGAAGTACAAAAATATTAATTCAAGGAACACATCATGCTAGAGAATCTATTACAACCATATTGATATTAGACCAAATCAACTATCTTTTAAAATTATATAAAATGGATCAAAGTATAAATAATATGAGTATTAATAAACTTTTGAAATATGTAACTTTTGTTTTTGTGCCATTAGTTAATCCAGATGGTGCAGATTTAGTAATAAACGGAGGTAAATATATACCTTCAGAGTATAAATATAAACTCTATCTAAAAGAAGAATTATTTTCTCGTTGGAAAGCTAATATAAATGGAGTAGATTTAAATAGAAATTACCCAACCAAGTACCCTGATGATGATAGTGTAACCCATCCACATTATGCTTTTTATAAAGGACCGTATTATTTCTCGGAACCAGAAACCTGTTCCTTAAAATGTTTGACAGAAAAATACTTATTTGATGGGACAATTTCTTATCATTCTTCAGGAGAGATAATTTACTATAGGTATAATCAATTAAATATAGAAAGGGATTTGGCTATAGCTAGCAAAATATCTAAGGAGACAGGATATGTTTTAGAAGAAGAAAAAGAGCATGTTACAGGTAGTGGATATAAAGATTGGTTTATTGAAAATTATGAAAAACCAGGACTAACTCTAGAAGTATCACCATATGTAGGGGAGCAGAAAGTTCCTGTAGAAAATTATAGAGATATATTTGAAAGAAATAAAAATGTACCTATGCTATTTGCGCAAGAAGTTTTTTATAGAGTGGTATAAATATTGAAGTCTCACATTTTTTTAATATTACAATGATTTAACAGATTGTATTTAATTAGAATAAAAATTTATAAATAAAATTGTTATTATTTAGTATAAGGAGAAAAATAAATGAAGCATATGTTAAGTACAGAAGACTTTACTATTGAAATAGAAATTAATATATTTGAACAAGAAATAGATTATCCTGAAAATTCAACTTTAAACATCTATGTAGAAAGTGATAAATTTGGAGCTCGAACAACTATGGATATTGATATAAAAGACTTTGTAGTGTTTGTGTGCGATTTAAAACACTTATATGATTTTTTAGATGGTTCAGCAAAACTAGAGGAAGCATATAGTATATCTAATTACATAGAGTTTTTTGGAAATGGTAAAGGGCATATTGTTGTAAAAGGTTGTCTAAATAACCATTGTAGAAATGGTTTTGAACAAGAATTAAGTTTTGAGAATGAGTTTGACCAAACTTACTTAAAAACATTTGTAAAAGAGCTTTATCAGCTTTATAATAAATACCCACATAAATAAAATCTATAAGGTTAAATTATTTAAAAAATCATAAAATAAATTCCAATATATAGAGCAGACTTAAAAGTAAGAATTTGTAAAGGGGATATAAATATTGAATAATAATATACAAAAATTTTCAGATGCTTTTCCAAAAGAATTAGAAATTGATATTAGGGTTATTTGGGAAAATATTAATTTAAATAAAAAAATAGATGGAAGTTCCACATTTGAAATCCAAATTGATAAAGAAAAAATAAGTATTCCAGAAAGAATTTATTGTGAAGAACCCAAAGAATACCAAATTGAGAAATTAACACAATTTCAAAGGCGTATATTTAATTGTTATCTTACACGCCATCATAATGGTTATGTAAGGCAAAGTGCATTAAGAAATATTTTTAGCGAAAATGTGGAAAAATGGATGATTCCATATATTTTAAGATTAACAGGGGAATATGTAGAAGGTATTCTTAAAGATATTTATATAAATATAGATTTAATAAATGTAAATGATTTAAAAGATTTTATTAATAATAATAAAGATTTCATTAAATTAAATCAATGTAGAATATTAAGCTATTGGAATGAATATCACAGACACATAGAGAAAAATAATTATGTAGGATTTAAACTTATAGAAAAAATAAATTTTTTTATGGATTGATAACTTCCAATTTATTTGCTAAAGCTATAAATAGTAAGTTTGTGGAGGAGATTAGGAATGCTTATAAGAAGGTATGAAACATCAGATTGTAAAGATTTAGCAGAACTGTTTTATAATATAGTATATTGGAATACATTTTTGGTGTGGGAAAAGTAACTACACATGCTTCAATTACGGCAAAATCATTTTTTGAGAAAGGAGGGTACAAAGTTATTAAGAAACAAAATCTAGAAAGAAATGGGGTTTTGCTAGAGAATTATGTTATGGAGAAATAAATAGATTTAATAAGTTATGAAGCGGAATCGTTATAAATTATAGACAAGTTATTTGGGGGGAATAAAATGAAAAAGAGATTAGTTTTATTTATAACTTTTATAGTTATATTATTAACAGTTGGATGTTCAAGTGCTGTAACACCTAAATTACATGGATTTTATCAAAGTGATCAGATAAATGGTCATTTTATTCAACTCTCATTCCAAATAGATGATAATACATTCGTTGAATATATTGATAATATAGAAGTCAATAAAGGAACATATGAAAATTTAAAAGATAATACATATGAATTAAAAGGTAATAAAAGAAAATTAGAAATTAAATTGGAACAAAATAATTCTTTCAATCTAAATATACATAAGATAAATAATGGTAATATAATAGAAATGAAAAAAATTGATGATATACCAACATACTTTAAACAACAATTTAGTGATAAAGAAAAAGAAGATGTGAAAGATTTATTAAATTAATAGCTGCATAGAATATACAATTATATACATGAAGTTCATACCATATTAAGATTATTTTTTTGCTTTTATTTAAATAAATATTTATAATATGACACACTCATGTCATATCACTTTAGATATACTTTAAGAAAAAGTAGATAGGAGAATTGGATATGAATTATGAAATAGTCAATTTAAAAGAGAAACAAGTTGTAGGTTTAATAAAAGAAACTACTAATAACAACAATAAGGCAGTTGAGGATATTAAAACATTATGGGAAGAGTTTTTAATGAAAGGTCATTATGAAAAGATAAAAAACAGAAAAGATAATAAAACTATTGGGCTATATACAGATTATCAAGGTGACTTTACTCAGAAATATAACTTTATTTGTTGTTGTGAAGTGAACAAAATTGATAGCATAGAAAGTCCATTAGTAAGTAAAACAATCCCAAGTGGAAAATATGCTAAATTTATTATAAATGGTGATGTTCAAAATTCAGTAGGAGAATTTTGGATGGAATTATGGCAAATGGATTTAGATAGGAAGTATTCTTGTGATTTTGAAGAATATCAAAATAATACAGAAGATATGCAAAACCAAGAAATTCATGTTTATATTTCTATAAACTAATATAATTAAGTAGCTTTTTATATTAAAATAGGAACTAAATAAAATAAATTATTTAGCTCCTATTACACATTGTAATTAATTAATATCTAAATTCATGCCCACTAGACTCGGCAGCTTCTGCATCTGCTTTAGTTTGATGTATTGTATTTTTTGGATGCTGAGGCGGAGCATAGATAGCATAGAGTTTAAGTGGTCTACTTCCTATATTTTTAACATTGTGCCACGTGCCAGCAGGTATCATAATAGCATAGTCAGCAGATATTTTTTTTTGAAAACTAAGATTATCTTGGCTATCTCCCATTTGAACAAGCGCATCACCATCTTCAATTCTTATAAATTGATCTCCCATTGTATGAACTTCAAGACCTATATCATCACCAATATCAATACTCATTAGAGTAACTTGCAAATTATTTCCTGTCCACAAGGCTGTACGGAAAGTATTGTTTTGTTTGGTTGCATCTTCAATATTAACCACAATAGGATTTGGACCATAATCCTTTAATATAATATCAGCTCTTTTATATATTGGTTTAGTGTATTCAAAAGAGTATGGGTACATATTATATATTTGTTGGTTACCCCAATAAGGGTATGAATACATGTTGTACATTGGTGGTGGCATAATACAAGGATATGGATATGGGTTAGGAATATCAGGCATATTTATTTATCACTCCTTTTATGAACTTTATAGAATTATATGATGAACTTTCAAATAAATTACTTAGAATTTACAAATAGGCTTATTTAGCAGATATCAAGGCTATGACTTATTTAAAATATAGTAAAACTAAAAATAGTAATTTATCGAATAGTTATACTTTTATTTAATCGTAAAATGTTAATAATATGTTATAGAGTAATTTGTATTTATACTAATTTTAGAGGTGAATAATATATATGATTATTTTTATAAATATACTTTTAGTATTTTTTCTTGTATTTTTAAATGGATTTTTCGTTGCTACTGAGTTTGCTATGGTAAAAGTGAGGAAATCTAGGATAGAAACACTGATACTTCAAGGTAATAAACGTGCTAATAATACTTTAATTATTGTTAAAGACTTAAACTCATACTTATCTGCTTGTCAGCTTGGAATAACTTTAGCATCTTTAGGACTTGGATGGGTAGGAGAGCCTGCTGTTTTACGTTTGTTAATGCCAATATTTAATCTATTTCATTTGCCATCAAGTTTGGCACATTCAATCTCATTTGTTATTGCGTTTTCAATTATAACTGGTTTTCATATTGTACTTGGTGAATTGGTTCCTAAATCACTGGCAATTATAAGCTCAGAAAAAGTAGCTTTGAGTACAGCCCTTCCACTTATACTTTTTTATAAAATAACCTATCCAGTTATGTGGATATTTAACCATAGCACAAATTGGATACTAAAGGTATTTGGACTTTCTCAAGTTGATGAACATAAATCAGTTCATACTGATGAGGAACTAAAGTTATTAGTTGAAGAAAGTTATAACCACGGTTTAGTAGATAAAACTGAATTAAATCTTGTATCTAATATATTCGATTTTACTGATAAAACTGTAAAAGAAATAATGGTACCACGAACTGATATTAGAAATATTTTCATAGAAGATTCTTTTGAGGATATTATATCTTACACATTTAATGAACAGCTTACTAGATATCCTGTGTGTAATGGTAATAAAGACAATGTTATTGGATTTATACATATTAAGGATTTATATAAGCAAAAGATTGAGGGTAATAATGAAAATATAAAAAATATTATTCGTGAGATTAAACTTGTGCCAGAATCTATGTCAATAAGTGAACTTCTTAAAATATTTAAAGAAGATAAAGGCCAAGTTGCATTAATTATTGATGAATATGGAGGGACAGCTGGTTTAGTAACTATTGAAGATATTTTAGAAGAAATTGTTGGTGAAATTCAAGATGAGTTTGATGAAGAAGAAGATGCAATTATTAAAACTGAAGACAACAGCTATATTGTGGATGGAAAGGTACTTATTGAAGATATAAGCGAACTTTTACATATAGATATTGAAGAGGAAAATATCGATACTATGGGAGGATGGGCTTATACCCAATTAGAGTCATATCCACAAGTTAATGATAAATTTACTTATGAACATTATGAGTTTATTATATTAAAATGTGATAGAAAAAGAATAAACAAATTATTGATTAAAAATTTATCCAATAAATAATAAAAGGCCCTTTTAGAAATTAAAAAGATAACTAAAAGGGCCTTTTATTATTTATTTTTGTAGTCCTTTTGTTAAGTTAAAATATTTTAATATATATAATATTGATAAAAGATAATTGATAGATTATAATGTATATTAAATAAATTTTACCCAATGGTAATTAATGAATCTTTATTTTAAATTTTAATTATTATTTTAAGGAGGAAGAAATGGATAATTTAGATTCAGACCCCGGGGCCTTTATGCCTCAAATAATTTTAATAGCATTACTTACTGCTATTAACGCATTTTTCGCATCAGCAGAAATGGCTATAGTTTCTGTGAATAAGTCAAAAATAAAACAATTAAGTGCAGATGGAAACAAGAAAGCTCAATTGCTTGAAAAGTTAATGGAAGATCCAAGTAACTTCTTATCAACTATTCAAATTGGCATAACTTTAGCTGGATTTTTCTCAAGTGCATCTGCTGCCACAGGAATATCTATACACCTTTCAACGGTATTAGCTCCATTAAATATACCTTATTCTAAGGAAATATGTATGTTTGGAGTTACGTTAATACTTTCATATTTTACATTAGTATTTGGAGAATTAGTACCTAAAAGAATTGCCCTGAAAAAACCAGAAAAGATATCTTTATTTTCGGTAAAGTCAATTTACATCCTATCAAAAATTACAAAACCATTTATAAACCTTTTATCATTTTCAACTAGTACGGTTTTAAAAATTACAGGAAATAATGATACAGATATTGAGGAGAGTGTATCTGAAGAAGAAATTAGATCTATGGTATCACAATCTCAAGAAGATGGATGTATTGAAAATGAAGAAAAACAAATGATATATAGCATATTTGAATTTAATGATAAAACTGCTAAGGAAATTATGACATCTAGACATGATATATTTGCCCTAGATATTGATGATGATTTTGAAGAGATATTAGAAGGTGTAATAACTTCAGGATATTCTAGAATACCTGTATATGAAGACAATAAGGACAATATAATAGGTATACTATATGAAAAAGATTTATTAGCAAAAGCCAAAAAGATTGGATTTGAAAATATAGACTTAAAAACAATGCTTCATGAGCCATATTTTGTTTCAAAGTCAATTAGAACAAACGAGTTATTTAAACTTCTAAAGTATAAAAAAGTACACCTGGCATTATTGATTGATGAATACGGTGGAATAGAAGGATTAGTAACTATAGAAGATTTAATTGAAGAAATTATGGGAGATATCGAGGATGAACACGATAAAACCAAATCTACCATAACACAAGTTGATGATAATAATTTTATTGTAAAAGGATATTTGACAATAAATGAATTTAACAATAAATTTGATATAGATATAGAACAAGGAGATTATGATACCTTAAATGGATACATACTTACACTGTTAGGTGATTTCCCAGAAGAAGGTAGAGAAATCGAGCTAGATGATGTTAAGTTTTTAATTGAAAATGTAAATAAAAGAAGAATAGAAGACATAAGAGTAAATATAAAAAATAGATATGAAAAAATATCGTAATAAGTCAAAAAATTATTAATTTTAAGTTTTAGTAATATTATAAGGATAATATCTGATAGAATGGTTAACTTATAATAATAAGTTATAAATTTTATAAGAAATCTAAAATATTATTTTATTAAAGGAGTGTCTTCTATGGAATCTAATAATAATGAAAGAGGAAATGATGGTAGTCTAATAAGATGGATAGGAAGATTTATATTAGTTGCGGTTATCCTAATGATAACATCATATGTAACTCCAGGATTTACGATTAGAGGAATGTGGTCATTTTTAATTGCTGCTGTTGTAATATCACTATTAGACTATTTTGTAGAATTGTTTATGGGAGTTGATGCATCTCCTTTTGGAAAAGGAATAAAAGGATTTATAATCGCAGCGATAATAATATATGCAACACAATTTTTCGTTCCTCATATGGGAGTATCTATTTTAGGAGCAGTATTGGCAGCGGTTGTTATTGGAATTTTAGATGCAGTATTTCCCGCTAGAGCTATGTAATAGAACAATCTAATTTTTAGATATGACAAACAGTTATATGAGAAGTAATGGATACAAATAAAAATATTATAGAGAATAGTTAAGTATGTATTAATGTAAAAGTTGATACATACTTTTTATTTTTGTAGTATATTCAATATTTCAAAATCATATTTGTAAAATGGATAATATGTCTTACAACGATAAAGATGACTGTTATCTATGCAAAAAACAATAAGAAATTAAATATTAATTTAATTAATATATGATATAGATTTATAAAAATTATCGATTTTTATAAATCTTTTTTATATGGTACCCTATAAACTAGCAGGAATATAAAATCATTTTACAAAATAAAAAAGGGGATGACTGAAGAAATCTTTGAAAGATTTACATAAGTGTGTAGTTGAGGAAATTAATGAAGCATCTGAAGGACACGAAAGATTGTTTTTAAAATATTTGAAGTTTACAACAAATTGAGAATATAGGATATTTTAGGAGGAGTATATAATGCATAAAGATGATAAAATGACACCGAAGGAAAGATCAGCAGCGTTTTTCCAAGGAAAAGAAATAGATAGAATACCAACAATGCCTTTTGTTACATCAATATCAGGTAAGGTAGTGGGAATGACATTTAGAGAAAAAACTAGCTGTGCAAGAAATCACGCAAATGCACAAATTGCATGTTACAAAAGATTTGGAAATGATGGTATTTCTATAGAATATGGATTACATGGAGTGGGAACAGCTATGGGAAGTAAAACAAATAATCCAGAAGATAGTGTACCAGCTATAATAGATCACTTTTTAAAAAATCTTAATGACTTAAGTGGTTTAGATTTATCAAAAGTTGAAAGAAAGAATGATCCATGGCTTCAACTAAATTATGATGCCTATAATATAGCCCTAGATGAATGTGGAGATGAAGTGGAACCATCATTTAGTATGGTTGGTCCTATAACAGCAGCAGGAAGTCTTTATCCAGTGGAAGAATTGTTAAGATCAATTAGAAAAGAACCAGAAAAAGTACATGAGCTATTAAGATTTAGCACAGAGGCATTAAAAATAGTAATGGAAGACTTTTTAAAAGCAGGATCAGATATATCTTTATGCGATCCAATTGCTTCAGGAACACTTATAGATAAGAAAACTTACAGAGAATTTGTACTTCCATACACAAAAGAATTAATAGATTATGTTCATAAATATGGAAGAACTGTTGCATATCATGTTTGCGGAGATACTTCTCATATGACTCTAGACCTAGTTGAAACTGGATGTGATATGTTAAGTATAGATAATAAAGTTAGTTTATTAGAGACAAAAAAATTAGTAGGACATATACTACCTATTGTAGGAAATGTGGATCCAGTGGAAGCAATTATGCTTGGGACTAATGAAGATGTATACGAAGCTGTAAAAAACTGTATCAAAGATGGTTATGATAGCCCTAAAAAATACTTACTAAGTACAGGTTGTGGTATACCTATCAACTCACCAGTTGAAAATATAGATGCCATGATGAGCGCTGCCAGAAAGTACGGTAAATGGCCGATAAATCCAAATAATTTTGAATAAAAGATATAGAATTACTTGCAGGATTTGTAGAGTTAATGATATTAAATATACCTATATAATAAAACAAGGCTATCTTACTAAAATAGTGAGATAGCCTATATTATTTTTACAAAAAACAACAATAAATTTAAAAACAAAAATATTACTATAAAAAAATTTGATACATATATAAGCATTATTGAAAATTGTCGTTTTTTGTTGTTAACTCCTTATTTGTGTGATACATTTATCAGGTAAAAAAGTAAAAATCAAAGGGGAGTTTTTTTAGGATTAGTGCCATTATGCGTATTTTTAGTTTTATATTTTGCAATTGGCATAGGAACAGTAAGTTTTGAAAACATGCCTTTAATGATAGGCATATCAATTGCAATTGGTGTAGCTTTAGTCTTAAATAAAAAAGGGGAAAAGAAGTTATCTTTTGAAGAAAAGGTTACAATGATTTGTAAGGGAGCTGGAGATGACACATTAATACTCATGGTAGTAATATTTTTATTAGCAGGAGCGTTTTATGGAATAGTTGGGGCAATGCATGCTAGTGATTCTATTACAAACTTTTGTTTAAGTATATTACCATCTAGTATGGTATTACCTGGTTTGTTCCTTATAGGATGTATATTAAGTTTCTCTATGGGAACTTCAATGGGAACAGTATCAGCTTTAATGCCAATTGCCATATCTCTTGCTAATGCAACAGGATTTAATATGGCTTTAGTATGTGGAGTTGTTGTAGGGGGATCTATGTTTGGTGATAACTTATCATTAATATCAGATACTACAATAGCAGCTACTCGTACTCAAGATATACCAATGAGAGACAAATTCAAGGCAAACATGTTAATGGTTTTGCCAGCAGTTATTATTACTTTAATTTTATTAGCTTTACAAACAACAGGTGGTTCATTTGCTGGAGTAAAGGGAGAATATAACCTTGTAAATATGCTTCCTTATGTAATAGTTATAGCATTATCACTATTAGGAGCAAATGTGATAACAGTCATGAGCGTAGATGTGTTTGTAGGAGTAATAATAGGGGTTATGCATGGAGATTTTACTTTAATAGGATCTTTAGCTATTATTCATGAAGGTATGACTTGGATGGAAGATATGTCTTTAATAGCTATATTAGTGGGTGGCTTAGTTGTATTGATGAACTATCTTGGTGGTATAGACTGGTTACTTTATAATTTAACTAAGAAGACTAAAACTGCTCGTGGTTCAGAGCTATCAATAGCCGCATTAGTAAGTTTAATAGATATATCAACAACAAATAACACTATATCAATTATAACAGCAGGTGCTTTGGCAAGTATATCACCAGCTTCAATTTTACCTTATTGTTGGTATTCTATGTTAATGGTAGCGTTTGGAGTAGTGTCTATATTAATAGGCTGGCCTAAAATATCATCAAAGAAAGATTCTAAGGCAGAAAATGATAAACTTGGAGCATAAAAATTATAGTATTTAACAAAGAGCAAGTTGAGTTTTTACTTAACTTGCTCTTTGTAAGTCAAGTGAAAAATATGTATAAAAACCGTATCACAAATAAGTGATACGGTTTTTACTGTCAAAAGCTATGTTATTATAAATAATATGAGTTAAAAAAAGAAGAAGTATAGCAAATTCTATATAAAAAGTATTATTTGGAGGAGATATGAAAAAGAGTATATTAATGGTAACTCCTGAAAATAAGGAGATTAACAGATTTAGAAAAAGGCAGATAAACAATTTTATACAAATAACCATGCCATATTTGGCAGCATTTATTGATGAAAATAAATATGATGTTACATTAATAGATGAATATAATAAAAGATACCTTTTGAAAAATATTATGACTTAGTGGTGGTTACAGTTAATACGTCAAATGCACCTCATTGCTATAATATTGGTGACATATTTAGAAATAAAGGAAGTAAGGTTGCTTTTGGAGGGCCACATGCAACTCTCTTACCAGAAGAAGTAAAAGAACATTGTGATGCAGTAATTATAGGGGAGGGTGAAGAGAGTTGGCCAAGATTTTTAGATGATTTTTATCAAGGAAGTTATGATAGAGAGTATAGATGCTTAAACATTCCAACACTAAAAGGAATTCCAATACCGAGAAGGGATTTAATAAAAGGAAGATGGTTTACTAAAGGTGCAGTTTTTGCAACAAGAGGATGTCCTTATAGTTGTTCTTATTGCAATCTAAAGCAAATATACGAAGACTCATTTAGGAAAAGACCAATAAATGAAGTAATAGAAGATATTAAAAACTGCAAAAGTAAGTTTTTTGTATTTTGGGATGATAATTTCTTTGGAGATCTAGAATATGCAAAAGAGCTATTAAAAGAGCTTAGTAAATTAAATAAAAAATGGGCAGCTCAAGTTACTTTAGAAAGATGCAAGGATGAAGAAGTATTGAAGTTAGCTCAAAAGGCAGGATGTATTTATTTCTTTGTTGGATTAGAATCTTTTTCAAAAGAAACTCTACAGAGCGTAAATAAAGGACTGAATAATGTAGACAAATATAAAGAGTTAATAGACTCTGTTCATAAATATGGAATTTGCATACAAGCAGGAATAATATTTGGATTTGATACTGATACAAAAGAAGTATTTAAAACAACTTTACATATGTGCAATTACCTAGGAATTGATGGAGTCACAGTTAGTATACTAACACCACTTCCAAAAACACCACTATATTATCAACTAAAGGAAGAAGGTCGATTATTAACTGATGATTGGTCATATTATAATGGGAAAACTAGAGTGGCATTTAAACCTAAAAATATGAGTGCAGAGTAATTATTTAATGGGTATATGTGGTTTAGAAGGAATTTCTATTCCTTAAAATCAATAACTGCTCGATTAAAAAAATCAAAAGCTAATATTTTATATAATTTAATGGTTAATTTAGGGTACAAGGTATCTATAAGAAAAACATTATAGCAAAATAATTTGATAATAATATGGAATTAAAAAATCGTATCACAAATAAGTGATGCGATTTTTAGTTTATAGATAAACCTTTCATAAACTGTAAGTGTTATATACGATTATTGTTTTGTATAATAGACTTAAATAAAGACCCAGTAAAAAGTATCAATTTAAAAATTAAAAAGTTGAGTAACAAAAAACATAGCAAAGTTTATGAAAAAGGGAGGAAGTAAAAAATGGCTAAAAAGATATTAGAGGTACAATCTCTAAAAAAATACTATGGAAAAAAAGATAATATTACAAAGGCTATAGATGGTATTACCTTTCAAATTATAGATGGAGAGTTTGTTGGAATTATGGGAAGTAGTGGATCAGGAAAGACAACACTATTAAATTGTATTGCAACAACAACTAGCCCAACAGAAGGGAAAATTCTTCTTAAGGGAGAAGATATAGCAAGTTTTAAAGGAAATAAATTAGCTGATTATAGGGGAAATCGTATTGGATATTTATTTCAAAACTTTGAGTTAATTGATAACTTAAATGCTAGAGAAAATATTATGTTACCTATTGCAATTCATAATATGATGGGAAAAGAAGATGAAAAAAGAATTGATGAGATTGTAAAATATTTAGAAATTAAAGAGGTAATGACAAAGTTTCCATCTGAAATGTCAGGAGGACAAAAACAACGTGTGGCGGCTGCTAGAGCATTAATTCTAAATCCTGAAATAATCCTTGCTGATGAGCCAACAGGAGCACTAGATTCAAAAAATGCAAAATTATTAATGGAAAAGCTTTCTGGTTTAAATGAAGAACAAAATGCAACTATTTTAATGGTAACTCATGATGCAAATGCAGCAAGTTACTGTTCTAGGATTTTATTTATTCAAGATGGACAAGTTTTCCATGAACTTAGAAGAAAAGTTCCAGAAGAATCACAACAGGAATTCTACAAAAGAATTATTTCGGCAATGGCGCAGTTAGGGGGAGGAAGTGCAAATGTTCTTTGATTTAGTGAAGAAAAATAGCAAACGAAATAGAAAAGAAAATGGAATGTTTTTCGTTTCCTTGATTGTGTCAATAGTAGCATTTTATATTATTTTGTCACTCGAAAATCAAGATGTAATAATATTTTTGAAAGAAATGGAAAGTGATGCAATAAATCGTTTATTACTTCTGACACCTGTTTTATATGCAGTTTCATTATTTATTTTATTTTTCTTAGTATACTTTGCTGGGAAATATCAGCTAGAAAGAAGAAGTCATGAACTAGGAATGTATTTGATGTTAGGGATGCGTCGAAAGAAACTATTTTCCATGCTTTTAATGGAGGAAATTTACAACAGCATATTATCTTTACTTATTGGAATTCCTATAGCTATTTTTATCTCAGAAATGATAAGTATGATCACAGCTAGAGTTGTAGGTATAGGTATTATAGGACATAAATTTTCCTTTTCTATAGAGGCAGTATTATGGACAGTTGTAGGTTTCTTTCTTATTAGATTAGTAGCTCTGTTGATATTAAGTGGAAGTATAGCAAAAAAAGATATAGATAAACTAATATCTAAGTCTCAAGACAAAAAACATAAGGTTCATAATAAATTATTTACTACAATAAAACTATTACTAGGAATTATATTACTATTCATTGCCTATGGACTATCTATTAATGGATATGCATGGCAATCTATGAAGTCTATGGGAATTACTGTTGTTTTGGGCATAGGTGGAACTTTTCTTATATTCCATGGTATGGTAGTACTATTTGAAATCATACTTAAAAATAGAAAGAATAAAAATGGTTTAGAAATATTCACTTTTAGACAGTTACAAGAAAGTGTGTTTTATAAATCAAATTCTTTAGCAATTTCATCTTTACTAGTTTTAATAGCACTTTGTTGTTTTGGATATGGAATTTCAGTAACTTTTAATTCTAGTTCAAAAAATGAACATGTTCTAGATTATACATTTACAGGAGATGAAAAAGAAATAAAAAAAGAGTTAAATAAGTTTGAAATAAAAGATTATATTAATGAAGTTTTTGATGTTAAAGTAGGTGATTTATATCATGAAGGTAATGACCCAAATGATGGAGTTAATTTTTCTGCAAAAGGACTAGTAAAGGCTGTCAAACAGGGTGAGGACGCTATAAATAATTTGGAGTATTTTGACGAACCATTTTTATTTTCTTTATCAGGATATAATAATATATTAAAAGTAGCGGGAAAAGAACCTATTAAACTTAAAGATAATCAAGCGGCCTTATTTAACGGCTTAGAATTTTCAAATGCCAACATGGTGGATTCTTTGAATAAAGCGCTTAAGAAAAATGTAAGTGTAGAAATAGAAAATAAAGAATTTCATCTTGTAGATAAGCTTTATCAAGATAATATAGTTACAGACCGTTCCATAAATATTATGTATGCATTAATTGTTCCTGATAAACAATTTGAAATACTTACAAGGGGAGATAGTACTTCTTATTGGAATGCAACTTTAAAGGAGCATGTTGTAAAAGATAAAGGATTAATGCAATCAATTAGACATGTAAATAAATTGCTTGATAAAACAAACTTAGAGTATGAAAGTTATCTACAAAATATGGGAAGACAATTATTCTATACGGTGGCAGCTAGTTATACAACAATTTATTTGGCAGTGATATTTTTAATTATTGCAAATACTGTCATAGGAGTTCAATTTTTGATGCAACAACAAAATACAACAAGAAGATATCAAACAATGTTGCATATTGGATGTGATTATAGCCAATTACGAAAGTCAGCTAGAAAACAAATAAAGTGGTATTTTTCTCTTCCAATATTAGTGGCAGCAATTGGAAGTATATTTGGTATAAGAGGATTATTCGTGGGTATTTCTACTTCAGCAATGAAAGGTAATATTAGTGAATTAATGATAATTGCAGTGCCTACTGTTATTATACTTTGTGTGATAGAATTTAGTTATATGATTTCTGTAATGAAAATGAGTGATAAACAAATATATGAATTAATGGATATAAAAAGAGATGATAATTAACATGAATATAATGTTATACTAAGTAGTGGAAAATAGAAAGGAGATTCAAATGAAAAAGATTGTTATAGTTGAAGATGAATTATTTATGAGAGAAGAGCTTGTATCCATATTGCAAAAGGGTGGATATGATACTTATTGTGTTACTAATTTCATAAATATAGCTGAAAACATCTTAGACGAATCTCCTGATCTTGTATTATTAGATTTAAATTTACCAGGAGTAACTGGTTTTGAGATTTGTAAAGAAATTAAGGCCAAAAGTACAATACCCATACTAATTTTAACAAGTAGAGATCAACTAAGAGATGAACTTCATGCACTGGGCTTAGGTGCAGATGAATATCTTACAAAACCATGCAATAAAGATAGATTGTTAGCCAGAATTTCTAACTTACTTCGTAGATATGAAGATAGGAACTATTTTCTTGAAATAAATGGTGTAAAATTAGATTTACAGACTTATACCATATATGTTAATGAGAAATCTATTGTATTAACTGAGAATCAAGGAAAAATAATGGAACTTCTTTTATCAAATCAAGGAAATATTGTTACAAAGGATATGCTTTTTCAAAAACTATGGGGTACAACAGATTATATTGATGAAAATGCACTACAAGTTAATATGACAAGATTGAAAAAGACTATTAGGAATTTAAACATGAAGTATAAAATTATAACAGTAAGAGGCAAAGGATATAATCTTGTATCAGTAGAGGGAAAAGAAAATGATTAGAAAATTTGTTAACATGTTATCAAAATATAAAATATGGATTGTTACAATAGGTATTTTAAATATTATGTTTGGTGTTTTTCTTTGGATTATGGATGTTAAAGGTTTTACTTATATTTTTCCAACTACAATAACTGGTTCTATTATATTATACAGTTTTGTTGGATTTAAAGTTTACAATGTGGACAAAAGAAAGAAACAAGAGATATTAAATTTTATAGAAAATCCAGAAATTAAGCAAGAAGAACTATGTCTTAGCTTTTTTTCTAATGAAGAAAAAAATACAATTCATGCAATTGGTGAAAAGCTCCGTGAAAAAGATGATTTAATTAATCAACAAGATTTAAACTTAAAAGAATATGAAGAATATATAGAAAAATGGGCACATGAAATAAAGACACCATTATCACTTATGACCTTTGTTCTTGATAATAGAAAGGATGAAATTTCACTTCCAACATATAAAAGATTAGAATATGCAAGAACAAAAATGCAAGAGGATATCGAAAGAATGCTATATTATGCAAGAGTCAAATCTGAACATTTAGACTACCTTTTTTCTAATATATTGCTAGATGAAATATATGAAGATCTACTTGATGAATATAAAATATTAATAGATGAGCAAAAAATTAGTATAAATAATAATGTAAAAAATATACAAGTATTTTCAGATAAAAAAGGATTGTTATTTATTTTAAGACAGATTTTAAGCAACGCTATAAAATACAAGGATATGGAGAAGGAGAATTCCTTCATATCAATATTTACTACAGTTAATGAAGAAAGTAAAGACATAATACTTACAATTAGAGACAATGGAATCGGAATTAAATCTTATGATGTACCTTTTTTATTTGATAAAGGATTTACTGGAGATGCAGGGCAACAGAGAAAGCAATCAACAGGGATGGGGCTTTATTTGGCAAAGCAAGTGGCTGATAATTTAAATATCAAAATGGTAGTTTCAGAACAATATAAAGATGGTTTTGAAATATCTTTATTATTTCCAATTGTGTAACAGTATTGCGATGTAAATTAAGATAGGAAAATTAAAAAGTATAGTAATCTGAATATAGCTATTTCATAGTAAATATGACATAGCTATTTTTTACGTACTAAAATACTATATCAATTTTAAAACTTATTGATAATAGGTGTAAGTAATAGTAACGTACTTGTAGTAGCGAAGAATTGATTATTAAGTAAGGTCGTTACATACATTTTTAAATAAATAAAAAATATTAAAATATTTTTGATAGGAATTTATATTAATTATCGTATTAATTAGTGTAAAAGCTTTTACAGAAGGAGGAAAATAAATTGCAGGATGAATTAATGATTAAATATATAAAGAAGAAAAAAGAAAAGGGAATGGAACTTTTAATAGATAATTATAGAGGGATTATAACGGCTATAGTAAGAAGGCATTTAGGAGTACTTACAAATTATGAAGAAGAATGTGTAGATGATGTACTCATGTCTATTTGGGATAATATAAAAAGTTTTGATAGCAGTAAAAACACCTGTAAAAATTGGATATGTGCAATATCTAAATACAAGGCAATTGATTATAAGAAAAAGTATTTATCAAAAATAGAGTATGTTGATATGAGTGAAGAAATTTACTACATAGATGAAGAATTACTGAAATCTGAAATGGAAGAAGAAATAAATGATATATTAAGTTATCTAAATGAAAGTGATAGAAGATTATTTAAAGAGCATTATTTAAAAGGGGAGCCTTTGGAAGAAATAGCTATTAAAAATAATACAAAGGTATCTAATTTATATAACCGGCTATCAAGAGGAAGAAAAAAAATAAGACAAAGTGTAATAAAATAAGGGAGGCAAATTTTATGAAGAAGGACTTTGATATATTAAATGATGTGAAAATAGATGTTGATGAATACAAAGAAGTTAAATTTGACAACAATGATGAAATTAAAAAAAGAATGAAATCAAAGATTAAGAAAAGAAAATCATCATATAAAAAAGTAATAGTAGCAGCATCTTTAACTGTTGTATTAGGTGGAGGTATATTGTGTAATGAAACTGTTTGGGCAAATGTACAAAAAATGTGGTACACTTTGCAAAGTGTGTTGGATTTAAAAAGTAATGAAGTAACAAATTATAAATATGAAATAAATAAAAGTGTGGCAAGTAAAAATATAAAAGTAACTTATAAAAATCTAATGATAGATGATGGAAATTTAATAGTTGAAGTAGATGTGGATGATAGTAAGTTTGACCCATTTAAAGATTTTACTGAAAAAGAACAGAAGGATTGGAATGTAGATAAATGGGGAAATAGAGAGCTTTACATTAGCTTAGGAAATATAGAAACTTATGTAGATGGAGAAAAGCGTGGAATTTTAAATTCAGGTCAAACTGATTATGAAAAAAAAGCCAGTAATTCAAATGGTCTAACAAATATTGTCACAATAATTCCCTTAAATGAAATAGAAGGAGGGCCTGGTGTAGATAAAGTAGGAGATAAAGAGTTTCCTTATACTATAAATAAGGATAAAATTTACAATATAAAATTAAATACAAAAAAAATACATATAGCAGCTGAAAAACTGGGAGATGAAAAAGCAGGTTATGCAGGAGCTATAAGAAGTGACTGGAGTATAGACTTACCTATAAAAGGTGAAGATTTAATAAAAGCTACAGTTAATTATGATGATTATAAAATAAATAAAAACATTAAAATAAATATAGGTGGAGGAGACAAAAAACTTAAAATAGATAGTTTACATTTATCACCAATTTATGCAAAAGTTCAATATACTACGGATTTGGATGGTTATCATATAGACGATAAGTATGATATTAACATTAAGTTAGAAAATGAAGATGGAGAAGAATATCAAATTCATCAGATGACTCCAAAATATAATGAAGAAAAAAATAGTTGTAAGGTTGTAATAGAATATAGAAATATATTTAAAGGTAGTAAAAAAATCAAACTTATACCAGTAGTTACAAATATTGAAACAGGAAAAGTAACAGAACAAGAATTTATAACTATAGATTTAGATAAAAATAAATAATATATAGATAAAAATACAATGATGTTAAAACGCATAGAAAGAAGGATGGATTATCAAATAAATAAGGGAATCCATCCTTCTTTCTATTTATTAATAACAATATTACAAGTTATCATAAAATATTAGCATATTCTAAATATTTAACTAAACTGTAACGTAAGTTACATAAACTTTTCACATATTATGGTATATTTATTTTTGAGAAACAAAACTAAGGAGAAAATAAAATGGGAAGATATGAAAAAGAAAGAAGTTTTTTAAAATCCAATTTTAATGAATTCAAAAATATTAAAACTGATAAAATGAAGAAATTACCTCAACCAGAAGATGTTAAGTCTTACGATCCTAATTCAATGATAATAAACTTGCCGGATTTAAGTGATGACATTATAAAGAAGCAAAATATTTATGAATGTATAAAGGAGAGAAGAAGTGCTAGGTTTTATAGCGACGAATCAATTAGTCTAGAGGAATTATCATATCTTTTATGGGCAACTCAAGGTATAACTGGTACTAATAAATCAGGAATGACTTATAGAACCGTCCCTTGCAGTGGAGCAACTCATTCTTTTGAAACTTATTTATTCATAATGAATGTGGTAGGTTTAGAAAAAGGAATATATAGATATCTTCCAAAGGAGCATAAACTATTATTCATGTTTGAATTAGAAGATGCTGATAAAAAAATAGATGCGATTACGCTGGACCAGCCTTTTGTGCCTCACTTTGCAAAAAAAGCCGCTGTTACCTTTGCATGGAGTACAACACCTTATAGATCTGAGTGGAAGTTTGATATTTCAGCTCATAAGAAAATATTAATAGATGTTGGGCATGTTTGTCAGAATCTTTATTTAGCAGGTGACTCTGTGGATGCGGGTGTTTGCGCAATTGGCATATATGATCAGGAGGGTGTAGATAATCTATTACAATTAGACGGAGAAGAAGAATTTATAATATACCTTGCAGCTGTAGGTAAAAAGAAAAGTAAATATAAGATAGAATAATCTCCTTTAGAGGTATAACGCAGAACCGTATCATAAATAGTGATACGGTTTTTTATATAAATATTAAAAAACAAACTTAGCAATTTAGGAACAATATATCATTAATATAGTTGATATACTTTAAGTATAGCGTGATGAAAGTAGGTGTACAAATTGAATTATAGTAATGTAATATCACAATGTATTGAATTTATTGAAGAAAATATTAAAAGCGATTTAACACCAGAATTAATAGCCAATAAATGTGGATATTCAACTTTTCATTTTTGTAGGATATTCAATATCCACCAAGGGATAACTTTAATGGAATATGTTAAAAAAAGAAGGCTATCATTGGCAGCTGCAAAACTATTTGAGGGAAATAGAGTTATAGATATAGCCCTGGAGTTTGGATTTGATACGCATAATGGATTTTCAAAAGCATTTAAAAAAGAATATGGATTTAGTCCCAAACAATATATAAAGTGGATGAATGGCTATTTTTCAAAAGAATCAATATATAAAATTGGAGGTTATATTATGAATCCTATTATTGTAAAAAAACCTGCATTTAAAGTTGCAGGATACGGTATAAAAACGAATATTTTTAATGGAAATTACACTAAAGATGTTGCTTTATTTTGGAGTAATTATAATGGAGAAAATTTAGAAAGTAAGATGTATAGAATATTAGAACCACCAAAGCACGGTGAAGTTGGGCTTTGCATACCATCAAAAAATGAAGATGGAGAAACTATATATCTTTTAGGAGTTATAGTTGATGATTTTCAACATGTAACAGATGATATGATGATGATAGATATACCTGAAGCAACATATGCAGTATTTACAACCCCGCCAGTAGACACGTCAGATGATATTAAACAAAGGGAATTTGCTGATATAATAAGGGAAACTTGGAAATATATTTTTAAAGAATGGTTTAAAGATAGCAAATATATATTTGATGAAAGTAAGATGGATTTTGAGTTTTATGATGAGCGATGTCATGGCAGAAAAGATACAGTCATGGAGATTTATATTCCAATATTAGAAAAGTAAAAAAATAAAAATTATGTAAATTATACAAAAAATATGAACTATTTTGTCGGAAAATGTATATCTTATATTAAGAGTTTCTATAAAAAACTCTAAATATAAGATATAGGAGTGGTAAAAATGAGGTTTGAAAATCGTAGATGTATACGTTTTGGACAAAATGATAGAGATAGAGATAGAGATATTGATTGTGATTGTAGATGTAGAAGAGATAGAGATGGAGATATTGATTGTGATTGTAGATGCAGAAGAGATAGAGACAGAGATAGAGATTGTAGATGCAGAAGAGATAGAGACATTGATAGAGATAGAGATAGAGATAGAGACAGAGACATTGACTGTGATTGTAGATGCAGAAGAGATAGAGATGGAGATATTGACTGTGATTGTAGATGCAGAAGAGATAGAGATGAAGATTTTGATGATGATTGTAGATGCAGAAGACATGATTGCTGTAGATGTAGAAGACATGATTGTTGTAGATGTAGAAGACATGATTGTTGTAGATGTAGAAGACATGATTGTTGTAGATGCAGAAGAGGGTGCTAGTAATCATGCTCATTTAGCATGTAGAAAAACTACTTGTATTGATGATTATTTTTATAGATTCAATTTCATTATTGACATTCAAGCGTCTTGAGTATAAATCCAATCAAAACAGAAAAAAATTATTGTAATTAGAAATATAATTGTATAAAAAATAACAATTAAATTTACGGGGGTCTATAAAACAAACTTTATAGACCTCTTTACATATATTCTATATTTTTTGCAAGTTTATAGAACGTTTAGAATAAATAGCAACGAACCACATCACAAGCAAGTGATACGGTTTTTTAATGAAAAGATACTGATGCTAGTTATTATATAATCTTATACTTAATATACCGACGGTAGGTTTTGGAAGTATGATATGATTAAAAATAAAGTTTCAGATAATATATGCAGTTTTAAATAATGAGTAGGAAAAGAATAATATATTTTTAGATAATGTGATCTCTAAATGAAAAATAAAAATTATGTAAAATATACAAAAAATATGAACATTTTTGTCGGAAATGTATATCTTACATTAAGAGTTTCTATGAGGAACTCTAAATATAAGATATAGGAGTGATATAAAATCATGTTTAAAAGTTATAGAAGTATAGAAGATGATTATAATTATAGAGTAGATAGAGGTATGGACCATGATTGTAAATGCAAAAAACATGATCATGATGATGATTGTAGATGCAAAAAACATGGGTGTGAATGTCATTGTGAATGCAAGAAACACGAGTGTGAATGTAAAAAACATGAGTGTGAATGCAAGAAACATGAGTGTGAATGCCATTGTGAATGCCATTGTGAATGCAAAAAACATGAGTGTGAATGTAAGAAACATGAGTGTGAATGCCATTGTGAATGTAAAAAACATGATCATGATGATGATTGTGAATGTAAGAAACATGAGTGTGAATGTCATTGTGAATGTAAAAAACATGATGATGATTGTAGATGCAAAAGATGGTATTAGTAAATATTTTTATTTAGCGTGTTGAAAACTACTTGTGTTTACAATTATTTCCATAGATTCAATTTTATTATTGACTTTCAAGTGTCTTTAGTATAAATTCAATCCAAACAGATAAAATCTATTGTGATTAAAAATACGATTGTATAAAAAATAATAATTAAATTTACGGAGGACTATAAAACAAATTTTATAGTCCTCTTTACATATATTCTATATATTTTAGAGCGAATTTATAGAGAGTTTAGAATAAATAAGAATGAACTATATCACAATCAAGTGATACGTTTTTTTAATAAAAAGATATTGATACTAGTTATAATATAATGCTATACTTAACATACCGACGGTCGGTTTTGGAGGTGTAATATGATTAAAAATAAAGTTTCAGAGAATACAGTTGATAATATAATAGAGGTTTCATACAAGCTTTTTGTAGAAAAGGGATATGAGAAGTCAAGCATACAAGATATTATTAACGAGCTAGGTGTATCTAAAGGTGCTATTTATCATCACTTTAAATCAAAAGAAGAAATACTGTATGCTGTTTTAAATAGAGAGCAAGAAAAGAACAATATATTTTTAGATAGTATAATTTCTAAAATAGAGGGATACAGTGTAAAAGAGAAATTAACAAAAATATTAAATAAATTAATTACTAATAATGATATTAATACAACAAATAGATTTTTAATTAATCTAAGTAATAATAGTAAGGTAATAGTAGAAACAATCATTCAAACTGTAAATAAAGATTCACTAAAGTTTTATAAGTTAATTCAAGAAGGCGTAGAAGACGGCTCACTAGAAACAGATTTTCCAAAAGAATGTTCTGAATTATTACTTCTATTATGCAATATATGGCTAAATCCAGTTTTATTTAATAGAACCCATGAAGAAACGATTAATAGAATCAAATTTATTCAATTTACTATGAAGCAATTAGGGGTAGATGTAATAGATGATATGCTAATAAAAAATATTGAAAACAATCTTAGGGGGATTAGTATAAATGAAATCAATAAATGATAAAGCTTTGCAAAGTAGGAGAAAGGCTCTTGATTTTTCTAAGGAAATTTCTAAAAATGCTAGTAGACAAAGCTTTGATATATTAAATGCGCCAATAGAGGTAAAAAGAAAAAGATCTATAACTGGTAGCTACATAGGTATAATCTTAATGTTAGCTGGAGGAGTTTCTTATTTGATTAAATTTTATACCATAGCAGGGAAAATTATTATCTTGGGAACAATAACTTTAGGTTCAAATTTATCAATATTAAGTTATTTAAATAAAAAAGCTGAAAAATAATAAAAACTTTAATAATCTTGCTCCTTAGATTTTAGACAAAATGGTTTCAGATTTTAAATATGATATATTGTATAATAATCTAAAAAATATATTAAAAAAGGAGTTATTATGGCTAAAGTACGAAAAATGATTGGAAAAGCAGACTCACCATGTATTCTATCTCTTATGAGATTAATAGAAACACAAAGTAAAAACACAATTATAAAATGGTGCAATGAATATGCAAGGGAGCACATTCTACCTATTTATGAAAAATATTATCCAAAAGATTCTCGTTTAAAAAATGCACTAGATGCAATTAATGAATATATGGAAGGAAACATAAAATTAACAGAAGCAAAGAAAATTATTAAGGAAGCTCAAATAGCAGCAAGAGAAGCAGAAGGAAATCCGGTAGCACAAGCCGCAGCTAGGGCAATTGGAGCAACAACAGCAACAATTAACACTGTAACAAGTTCTTTAGGGCTTGTATTTTACGGTAGTGCATCCATAGCATATTCAACTGTTGGTGTTAACGAAACACTTGATGTTTATGATGGAATTGCAGCAAGAGAGTGCAAAAACATGGAAGATGCTTTACGCAAAGTAGCTATAACAGATGAGTCGAATCCAGCAAAAATAAACTGGAGTTGCTAAAAATGACTTTTTAGCAAGAGGAAAAATTACCTTCTCATCAATTATGCCAATACACAAATGACATGTTATATATTTATAAATAAATGAAATTTTTTCTACGCCTGACAATATAATATACAAAGAGTATATTTTTCAAAGATATATTCATAAAAAGTGAGGCGAAAAAAATGAAATATTGCAAAAGTTTAATCTTCACCTTAGTTATTAGTTTTCTAATGATAATAGGAACGAATACTGTGGTAGTACATGCAGCAGAGTCTAAACCTGGCGGCAATAACTTTATTTTTTATTTCCCTTTATTAATTATATCTGCAATGGTTTTAGGAAGCATAGTTAGTTTGGTAGAAAGAAAAGTAAGCAAAATTAAGTCTAAGACAAAGTAAAATATAAAAAACATTATCATAATAAGTTGGAGAGTTTGTAAAACTGCCGACTAAAAGGTCATATCAAAAAAGATATGACCTTTTATAATGTTAAATAAGTTTAGCCTAAATATTTCTTAGCACCGTAATGAATCCTTCGAGAATACTATGACTTATTTTGAATTTTTTACCTTGGTAGAACTTTTAATTTTGAAGATAATGAACAAAGTTATTTCGCAGTAGCTGGAAGAAATAAATTTTCATATATAGAATTAATTTGAAGTGATAGAAAATGTATTTTAAGAGTATGTTTTTGAATTTGGTAGTTAAATATACACCACTTGTAGTAAATCAATATAAATTTATGAAGAGTTGAAATATACTTAATGTATAAATAAAATCTAAGGAGGTGCAAGTATTTGAAGGTTGAAGTAAAAGTGTCGCAAGATGTAAAAGAGCCTTATGTAATTATACAAACAAATACTATTACAGCTGAAATACAAAAAATAATCTCTGCATTAGGGGAAGATGAAAGTATTATTACTGTAAATGACGGAGATAAGATTATAGTACTGCAAAAAGATGAAATCTATATGGCTCGTATTGAAGTGTCAGAAGTAATAGTACATTGCAAGGACAAAAAATATAAGTCTAAGAAAAGGTTATACGAAATAGGAGAGCAACTAGGTAGTGGATTTATACAAATTTCAAAATCTGCATTTGTAAATCTAAAGAAAATTCAATGTGTTGAGCCATTTTTCAATGGTATGATGAGTTTAAAACTAAAAAATGGAACTTCTGAGTATATATCAAGAAAATATCTTCCTGCATTTAAGAAATATTTAGGAATTTGAGAGGAGTACGAATATGAAAAATACAATAAGTATAAAAAAGATAGTATGTAATATTATATGTGGAATCGCTCTTGGATGTAGCGTATTTACACTTTTAGGAATAATCCTTGCTTTTATAGATAATAAATATTTAATAATGACGAGTGAAGAATTTATAATAAATGCTATGTGTTCGATTGTTTCAGGAGTAGGATTTTATCTGCCATCCATTGTATATGAAAATGATAAAATTTCAAAGGGGCTTCAAGTATTGGTTCATATGGGAGTAGGATTAACTGTTTATTTAGTATGTGCATTTTATGCAGGGTGGATTCCAGTAGAAAGAGGAATACTGGTAGTTATTACCTCAATCATTATAATGATAATTATATCATTTATCATTTGGTTTGTTTTTTATATTTACAATAAGAACGAAGCTAAAAAAATAAATGCAAAGCTACAAGAGAAGTAAAAGAATAAAATAAAACGAATTTGATCTATTTAGAGTAAGCACTGTAACCGTATCATGAGTAAGCGATACGGTTTTTTATATTATATCAGTATGAAACCATTAGTTAACAAAATTTAACTACACAATGATTGATAACTTATCAATAAAAGCATATCCAGATATAGAAAACCTTGTGATATTAAGAGATATATTTGATGTTACTTTAGATGATCCAATAATTAATGATAATATTATAAGATGCAAAAATAAATGTAGCAAATTGCATTAATATGTCATATGTTATATTAATGACTAGGATATCCTAGTTATTAATATATGATTGAGGAGTGATATAATGGATTCTTTAAAAAATCAATCAGATAGAGGTCATGAATATTACAATAAAAAAGGAAGAAGAAGAACGAGTGTCTCTGTTAGTGGATCTAGTGTATCAGGAAGTGGATCCAGCGTATCAGGAAGTGGCTCAAGTGCATCACAAAGTGCTTCAAGTGCAAGTGATTCATATAGCAGACCATATAGTGAGTAATTTATAAGTAGTATGAGAAAATACCACACTAGGAGGTGATAGTATAGACAAATATTATACACCTGGTGAAAAAATAAAAGATTATACTATTATAAAAATAATAGGTGAAGGTAGATATGGAATAACATATCTTTGTGAAAAAAATACAAATGAGAAATATGTAATAAAACAATTGAAAAAAGACATGATGAAAAAAAGTAAAGAAAAATTATTTTATGAAGAGGAAATAATGAAGTCTTTAGATGATAAAAAGTTTCCTAACTTTATAGATAAATTTGATTATGATGACACAAAATTCTATGTTATTGAATTCATAGAAGGAAAAGATTTTTATGAGTTATTGTCCTTTGATGAATATGAATTTACTAAGAATGAAATATATGATATTGCAGAAAAAATTTTAAAAATCATAATTACCTTACAAGAAAAAAAAATTGTTCATAGAGATATTAGAATTTCCAATGTAATAATGAACGAAAAAAAAGATTTAGTACTAATTGATTTTGGATTAGCTAGATATATTGACAAGGATAAATATAAAAAAGAAATAGATTATTGGTATATGGCAGACTTTCTGATACACCTATATTATTCATCTTATGATGATGAAAAATTAAAATTAGAAGATAAGCCATGGTATGAAGAATTGGATTTGAAAAATGATGAATTAATTTTCTTAAAGAGATTAATGGGAATGGAAAAATCATATGAAAATACAGATGAAATAATGAGAGATCTTTTTATAATTAAAAATTCAAATATCTAGATAGAAGGATAAACCATATAGCTTTAAAATTTAAAGTTATATGGTTTATTAATAATAATTTATATTAAGGAGGCGCTTTGTTATAAAAAATGTTGTTAAAATAGTAAAGGTATATGAGGATACATTTAGAGTAAACAAGTACTCCAAAAAGCCATTTAGAGTGATTGGATTAATTGATGTAGACATGGAATTTTACTATGGAATAGAAAGAGTTACCTTAGCTTTTTACAGATCTTCAGGTACAAATAATAACAAGATTAAAGGCTTATGGTATCCTATTGTAGGTATAAAAACTAAAGAAGGAGGATTTACGGAATTTAGTGAGTATATAAATTATGTTCTTTCAAGTACTACATTAGATGCCACAGCAGTAAAAGGCTGGCTTGCAAAATCAATATTCTTTGGAAAACAAGATGAAAATTGGAAGACACCAGGTTTTTCAAATACCAAACATTACGAATCGCTTTACTATATAGGAAAGACATTGCAACGTCTTTATAATGAGAAAAATTATAAACTAATGAAAAGCTTAAGTGCTATGGAAGTTAACAGAGTTTTAGCACTAAGAGAAAAATATTATGGAAACAATCATACACAAAGGGAAAATTTCGAGAGATTTATTGAGGATATATTTTTAGAATTCAAATATTAGAAATATATAGGATATAATATATGAAGTTATATAAAAGTAATGAAGTATGTAGCTTGCAATGATTATGGTATGTATTGATGTAAAAGTTAATACATACTTTTTTATTTGAAAAAATCAGTTGAATAATTGAGTAAGATTATATGAAAAATGCATTGACAAAGAGCGTGTAGTTAAATATAACGAGTTTTTATATCTACATTTACAGATGATAATAAGATTTAAATAGGAATTAGGTGATAAAATGAATTATAAAATTATAGATAAAACAAACAAAAAATATATAGAAGTAAAACAGTCAATTACCTGTGAGTCTGATGTATTAGATATTATTGATATATGTATTTCAAATGATATTAGGTTATTACTTAAGTTAGGCCTAGCAGGTATAGCTTTACAAAAATTTATTAATTATAATATAAAAGTTTCAGGCATAATTGAAGACAAGAAGAAAATTGATGGAAGGTTTGGAGAGTTAATATATGAATTAAACAGATCAAATAATTTTAGAGTTTTTAGTGACACTGAAGATGCTGAGAAATGGATTTTAAATATTAAGTATTAATAAGAATATGTATATAAATTTGAAAGCATGTCTACAATCTAGAGGTACTAAAATTTTCTCTATTCATAGATTACGCTAAGCACTTATACATTATTAGAAATTCTGGATATCGGATTATCCAGAATTTTTTTGTTAAAAAGAAATATAAATTATTTGTAGAACTTTTTATAACGATTTATATCTTATAATGAGAACACTCTTTCTAATATCCAATATTATAGTAGTAGAAAGGGGTTGATTAGAAGTGTATTCAGAAAAAAATAATAAGGATAGAAATGGACAGAATTTACATGATGAATGTAGAAGGTTAATGAATTATCACACTTTATTTACAATGAGAGATGGAAGTGTATTTGATGGGATTATTGAAAGTGTAGATTCAAATGGTGTTACTGTTTTAGTTGGTGAGGATGTAATGGAGGAAGAACTTGAAAATCCATGTAGTCAACAACGACAATTTGGTAGACCTAGAAGATTTAGACGTTTTAGACGTAGAGTTTTTCCGTTTACTACTTTACTAGCACTATCATTATTGCCATATCCATATTATCCATTTTTTCCATATTAAACAAAGTATTATATAAATATATTATAGAATTTTTATGAAAAATTATTAAAACAGAAAACTGGGTTAAATACTAAATACTAAACATATAAAAACCGTATTACGAATAAGCGATACGGTTTTTACTATATTTTAATATATATCTATTTTTGAACGATATGGATAATTTTATCATCACTTATACCAGGATTTCCTCGTCCATCCCTATTACTTGTTGTAATATAAATTGACCCATCTTTTCCTTGAATTACTTCACGTAAACGTCCGTATTCATTTTTAAGCCATGATTCTACACTTTCCACTACACTTCCATTTTCATTTAAGGAGATAGAAAGGAGTTGTTGTCCACGAAGTGTAGCAACCAATAATTTATCTTGCCAAGGGCCTTGGCTTGCAAAGGTAATACCAGATGGTGCCCATGTATCTTCACCACTGTGTATTAAGGGGTTTTGTACCGTAACTTCTGTAGATTCTTCATCTCCTTGAACAAGAGGCCATCCATAATTGCTTCCTGGATGTATGATATTTATTTCATCATGTGCTGATTGTCCATGTTCTGATGAATATAGTATATTTTTTGAATTCCATGCTAAACCTTGTGGGTTCCTATGACCAAAGCTATAAATCGGTGAATTAGTAAATGGATTATCTTTAGGTATACTACCATTTAATTCTATTCGAAGTATTTTACCAGCAGTACTTGAAAGATTTTGAGATAATGAAGGGTTGCCCGCATCTCCTGTTGTTATATATAACTTCTTATCTGGGCCTACTTTTATCCTGCCTCCATTATGTATTTGTCCTCCGGGAATTTTATCTATAAGAATCTTGTCAGTGTATGCCTTGTTATTGTTTTCAATTAATCTAATAACACGGTTATAGATTCTATTACTTTCTGAGTATGAATGCATAACATAGAAATAATGATTTTGTGAAAAATCAGGATCTAAAGCAATCCCCATTAGGCCACCCTCTCCTTGGCCTATAAATGGAGGTGTAAATATAATAAGTGGTTGGGGGATTAGCATACCATTTGCAATAACTCTAATTGACCCAGGCCTCTCTGTAAAATAGATGTTGCCCTTGTCGCTTACATCCATAGCCCAAGGAACATTTAAATTTTCAGCAACAACTTCAACATTATAAGGGGATTGTCTTGATTTAATTGGCTTTATTTTTAGGCTCTTCCTGTTTGGCTTATGAAATATGGTTTTATGATAAATATTAGAAATTATTTTTTTCATATTTTTATCCTCCAAATTTAAATAAACAATTTAATTACAAATAGAAGCTTTTAATTGAAAACACTATTCATATATAATATTATTCGTTTAAAAATATAAAGATACTACTTTAATCTTATTAATAAATTCTAAATAATCATTTTAAAATAAGTAACTGAACAAAAAATAGTTATTAGTTGAGTATATATTCAATTGCAGATTCATAACATGATAATTTACAAAAAAATATAATGGTGCTAAAATAGCAATAAACGAATTAGTTATAACTGAGAGTTTTAGAAAGTTAAAGTAAATCAAAGAGACTTAAACTAATCTATATATAAATAGATAGGTTTACGCCTACATAGATTACTTATAGAAAAGAACTTTCAAGTTGTTTTTATTATCAAGTGTAGCAAGAAAAACATTTTTGCATCAGTTTGATACAAATTTTTAAATTTGGAAATAACCCAATATTCATTTTTATATTCAAAGATGAAGGTGTAATTGGTTCGTATTCTGTATATAAAAAACAGAAATTTTATCATTAGGCTCCCAAGTCGCTAGTGTTACTTTTTTCATATCATCTACTTTTTTTGCGTAATTTTTCTAATAATATGTCAATTGATATTCTTGATTTTGTCAATTCCTTATAAAGAATTTCACTATTTTTAACAATCATAATTGGTGAATGATTAATAAATTTTCTAATCCAAGTCTTTAATCAGACAAAGGATGAGCAATAATAGCACGAAGTATCCAGCCAATGGTACTAAGTGTTTCCTGACTATGTAGAAAGTCCATATAAAATATCTACTTTGTCTAAGTAATTTAATAATTTTCTAAGGAGTAATAATTGAATTAGATTTCAATGGAGCACTACTAATAGTTGCAATAAGGGAGTTCTTATTATGATTTTTAATAAACTTGCAACAATAGCAAAAACAAAAAACTTAATAATTCGTCACCTAAAAGCATAAAAAGTAGCTTTAACCAGAGAACATTGTTTGTAACTGGATAATCCTGTGTTCTTTTGATTTTCTACTATAATGTTTATCTTCGCATATATGAGACGTAAGGTTAGAATAATACAATCTAGGGTGTAGGATACATAGATTATACAGCATGCAATGGGAGAATGAAAATTACTCATATTTTGTAACATTATGTAACCATCATTAATATTATATATGTATATAGTAAAAAGTTTGGTGATTTGCTATGTTAAAAAGAGATGATAAATGTAATAGAAAAAAGCTTTTAATTAAAGAATTAATAAATGATTGGGATGAACTTAATATATCCTTTAAAGCATTAATTATTATTGGAATGATTTTATTTATAGTAGTAATATTCACAGCAATCTATAGTGATGGAGTAGATGAAGTGCGAAATTCATTTGAAGTTGTTTTTAGGTCAACACTAGCATCTGTATTTGGATTTTTATTAAGTTCTAATATAAAAGCAAATAGCAGTAAAAGAAATAATGAAATAGAAAAAATAAAATCAAAGATATTAAGTGTACAAAAAGAATTGGACTCATTGGATGATACTATGGAATTAAGTGATAATGAGTGTAAATTAGAGGAATTATACACTTATAAAGATATCAACTTGGTTCAAATAATTATAGCATTATCAATTTGTATAATATGTATAGCTATAATATGTATATTAATAATTACAAATAATTTAGACAATTTGCCAGCAGTTTCTCAAATTAGAGATTTAATGTGTAGCTCCATTGGTTTTTTAATTGGTGAGTCTAAAAAGAAATAGATAGTTATAAAAAATGAAGTTAACAGTTAAATAAGTAAATTTATTATAACTGTTGGCTTCATTTTTATTTAAAAATCCAAATTATATTTACTATGGGACATTTTAATATTACAAGGTACATTGAAAAATATAAAGATAATAATTTTATCATAAATTAATATTCTAATACATAAAATGTATAAAAGTTATTTTTAGGAGGCAATATGATAAACAATCAAAGGTATGCTATTTTATCACTTGAACTACATTTATTCTTTGGAAGGATAATGAAGGAACACAGCCTTTTTTTAGAAGCTGGATTTACAGCTAAAGACTCAGAGCTTGCTAAAGAGGCAGAACATTATAAAAATCAATTTGAAAAATTATTATCATTTGCAGTAAGTGCCAGCAATGGCATAATAAGATCAGATGTTTTAAACTCTGGAGAAATTATAACTGATTATACATTGGGAGCAGAAGAAAAAACTCAAGTATTGACAGGTATAGATATAGATCAAAATATAACTATTATGGAATCAAGGTTGCATAGTGGAAATAATCCTCAGGTTAGCCCTAATTTAGTAAACTATGTAAATCAACTTAATATGAATGCAAAAAGGCTTCTTAATGGACTTATTAATTTTAAGAAGAGAATATTAAATGATGTCTTATCATGTAATTTATTTACAGTCAATTATCCATTACTTATTGAACATATAACTCGTGAAGCAGAGTTATATTTATCATTAGTAAATGACCTTGAGAATAGGGTTGATATTGACTCTAAGGATGCTAGAGAGACTGAGTTATTTTGGGATCAAATTATGATGGAACATTCACAATTTATAAGGGGATTACTTGATCCTACTGAAGATAGTTTAATTGATACTGCAGATGAATTTGCAGATGTATTTAAGGATTTGATGCAAGAGGCTCAGGCTATGACTGATATGACCATAAATAGTGTTACAGACCAAACATTAAATCAAACTGTTCAACTTAAGAATTTTAAACAAGCAGGAACAGAAGGTATTGCCAGCTGTAAAATAAGATCCATAATATTACCACTACTTGGAGATCATGTACTAAGAGAAGCTAATCATTATATTAGACTATTAGAAACTTATAAAAAAATGTAATTTGCAAATATAATATTAAGGAGCTATCATACTGAAAAACAGTGAGAAGCTCTTTTTTCATGTGAAATAAAATTATATATGTAAATGAATGTAGCAATTGTACTAATAAGTCAGAAGTTATATTAATAGCTAGAATACACTAGTTAATGATATAATGGATTAATTTAACATAAAGAATATATCCATATCAAAGATTATGCGTTAATATTATAAAAAATTAAAAAAAGGTATAAAAAATGAAGTTATTATTTAAAGATGAAGTTAAAGTAAGCCGATTATTAGTGGCATTTTTATTATTAATTATAGGATTTGCCATATTGATGATGAATAATATCCCTGTAAGTTTTTTATTGTTTTATTATCTGAATTAATTGGCTTCTGGTTAGTATTTGGTTTTGACGGAGTAAAGAAAATATTCTCACTACCTAAAAAAGGAGCAGTAAAAATATATTACTAAGCATTGTAATGTTATTTAAAACCATATTTATGGTTGCAGGTAAAGAAATATTAGTAATATTGCCACTTTTATTAATAAATACAAGAGAGTTATTATATGTTTATAAATAAAAATATATTGATTTACAACCTTTATTTATTGATTATCAATAAATAGAGTGGTATGATATAATCATATACTACTTAAGAAAAGAGGTGACAAAATGAATACAAGCTATAAAATATTAAATACTTTATTAGTACTGTGTATGATAATTACAGGTGTAATTCTTTTTTCACTACCATCAATTATAGATGCAGCATTTAAGGGTACTACATTACTACAATTATCAAATCCTAATATAGTAACTGGAGTTACAATAGGAACTTATATATGTTCTGTACCTTTTGTAATTGCATTGTTTTTATTAAAAAGATTAGGTAAATCATTGTCATCAGAAAATCAATTGATAAAAAAGGTTTCTTCTATTTTTAAAGGAATTTCCATTTGTGCTTTTATTGAATTTTGTTTGATAAATATTATTACTTTTATCATAGCATTTTTATATATCCATGATAAAAATGCATTTTTTTCTATAATTGCTGAGTCTGGAATAATTTCAATATCATTGTTAGTAGTTGGATTTGTATGCGTACTATTATCTAACTTTTTTAATAAAGTTATAGAATTAAATAATGCAACAATATAGGGGTTAATACTTTTACTCGAGAATGATTAAAAGCTAGAATTCAAATATTATGTATTTATGAAACAAATTGATGAAATAGTAGTTGTTTGTAGCTTATTAAATAAATTTTTAAAATATAACAAACCTTATTGCTTATTTCGTCGTATATATTATAGGTGGAATTAATAAGGAGGTTTTTATGAGATTTAAGAAATCAATTATACTATATATTTGTGTATTATCAATTATTTTTATATTCATGTTGCCATCATATACAACTGGACCCAAAATATTAAAATATAATCAAAAGAGGGGAATACATTTATATTGGACTAATTCAAATTTTAGAAACAAAATTGAAGTTGCAGGTAGGAAGAAAAAATTAGTGCGGTATTTTGATGGTAGATTTTATCCTATAAAATTTAACTTTGGATTTATGAAAGTCAAAGGAAGACGTGGATTAATTCATTATTAAATAATAAAATGTATAAAAAAGTAACTTTATTACATATAAAAAGGTAGGTGTGGAAAATAAAAGTCCATATCTACCTTTTTATTTATAATAAGTAATTGAATTAAAAGAATATTATAAATTATAAAATGTTTCAATATATGAAATCATCTGATCTCCTAGATTCAAATAATAATATATATATGTTAAATATTGGGAATGGAAAAGATAAGCTGCTTCAACTTCGTTGTTTATAAGTCCGTCAATTAGGGCTAATTGTTGATTTAAACTCATCTTATAAGCATTTAACAAAATACTAATTTGTTGAGAAAATAATAAATCTGGTGGAGAGTTATTGTATTTTTTTTCGAACATTTTTATTGAATTTTCTATTGATATTAGTTGAGATATATAAAAATTTATTTCTCTTTTTATTTTACTTGAATTATCTTTTACTGCAACTGGAGTTATGATGATAGTATTTATATTTGCTCTCAATGTTTCTATTTCATTAAGAAATCCCAATAGTTCATCTTTTCCTTTTAAATTTTTATACATTGGAGGTACTGATAGTTCAGATTGTTCAGCAAAGCTTGTATAATTATTTGTCACAATAAGTGAAATTAATAATAGACTTACGAGGATGCATTTTTTCTTCATTTTGGTGTCCTTTCTAATTTAATAATTTAAGAATAGTTTATACTGATGTACTAAAGTTTATTCAAATGAAAGTCGATACAAGAAATTAAATCTTTTAATTTGATTAGCACAAAAATAAAAGAGAGCTGTATCATATATAAGTGATACAGCGCTTTTTATAACTATTTAAATTTTTGAGGAAATTGCTTTACAATACCTTCAGTAATAATATCTGCAAACGCAATCATATGATCCTCGCCTTTATCATATGCCTTTATATCTGCATTCCAATCCTTATTTAACCTAGCAACAACTTGATCTGTAACATATTGTAAATGTTTATGCAACATGTCTTTTAGAACTTTTTCTGAATAATTAGGATTAGCAGAACTTAAAAACTCAGCTATTTTATCAGCATTTTCATACCAAAGTTTATTGTATTTTTCTAAATCAGTTTTATTTCCAGTTTTAGCAGAATCAGTAACTTTAACTGCAAGTTCTATATGTTTTCTTAACAATGAAGCAAGTTTATTTCCTGCCTCTTCTCCATAATAAGGTTTAATTGAATTTCCAATATCATTTTGATTTTTAAGAAGTCTCTCTAATACAGGGCCTTTATCTTCCAGTGAAGATAAATCACTAATAATAGTACTTCTAGTCCAGGACACATGATCTATCCAAAGTCTTCTTTGTAACATTTTTAATTCGCAGATTGCCTTATTGCAAGATACATCATTAGAAGAGATAGCGTCTAGAGCCTGAGCCTTAAATGGAATGAAAATAAGTGTTATCAAAAATAATGATAATAATGAACTTTTAAAAATTTTATTCATGCATAGTTTCTCCTTTATTGTTAAATTATAAATTAGTTTTTCCAAAGCTAAATAGAGATATTCTCTTTTAAAGAAGCTTGATATTATTACTATTACTCCTCACTCAATTTTATTTATATGTAAAAGTAAACATATCAGTATGTTATAATTGTGAAATATATTGGATATAAGGAGGAAATCATGTTTAAAATTGGGGAATTTTCGAAACTTACTCAAGTGTCTATCAGAATGTTAAGATACTATGATGAAATTGAACTATTAAAACCAGCAAGTGTGGACTTGTCTACAGGATATAGAATGTATTCTGCAGCTCAGATACCAATTCTTCAGAAAATAATTTTATTAAGAGATACGAAATTTTCAACAGCAAAAATAAAAGACATAATACTAAAAGATAAAGAAATAAATATAGCAGATGAATTAGAAAAAAAGAAAGAGGAAATTAAGAAAGAAATTGAATTAGAAAAGCAGATAATTAAAAAAATAGATAATGCAATAAATGAAATAGAGGGCAAAAATTTCAAGATTCATTGCAATATAAACTTTAAGAAAGTAGATAAAATATTCATACTATCTATTAGGGATAAAATTCCAACTTATTTTCATGAAGGCCTTTTATGGAATAGATTATGTGATTTTATTAGTAAAGAAAATATTTATATAAAGCAGCATATATATAATAATGTTGCTTTATATCATGATATTGAACATAAGGATGAAAATGTAGATGTAGAAGTTGGTATGATAGTAGATAAATTAGGCAAAAACAAAGACGGATTTATATATAGAGAAGTAAAAGGTGTAGAAAAAATGGCTTATGCAATGGTATACGGACCATATAGCAATTTAGCAAAAGCTTATGAAATGTTAGCATATTATCTTGAAAGTCATAATGAACAGATGTCAGATAAACCTTCTAGGCAAATATGTCATATAGGAGTGGACCATACTAAGAATCCAGAAAAATACCTTACTGAGATACAAATTCCATTAAAGTAAAATTTGTTGACTCTCACATTATGTGAGGGTCTATTATATTTTTGTAAGATAATTTTCTAGGAGGTAAACATTATGCAATTAAAAGAAATTGGAAAAATAAATGTGGAAGGAAAAGATATGTTTCTTCAAATTAATAATGAGTATGTAAAGGGGCTCCAAGGATTAGAAGACTTTTCTCACATTGACGTAATCTGGTGGTTTGATAAGTGTGACAATAATAAAAATAGAGGAGTTACAGAAGTAAATCAACCTTACAAAAAAGCTCCCCAAAAGTTAGGAGTTTTTTCAACTAGATCACCACAAAGACCAAACCCAATAGCATTATCTATAACTGAAATAACACATATTGACTATGATAAGGGTAGAATTTATATTACTTATATTGATGCAATGAATAATAGCAAAATTTTAGATATAAAGCCATATACTCCAAGTATAGATAGGGTAGAAAAACCTAATGTTCCTAATTGGTGTAGTCATTGGCCACTATCATATGAAGAGTCTGGCTATTTTGATTGGGAAAATGAATTTTTATTTTAAATTGATATAATATGTATTTATATTATATCAATTTAAAATTATGAAAGTATCTACAGAGACATTGAATTAAATTATCCTTTGCACAGTAAGAGATGAAGGACCGTATCACAAGTAAGTGATGCGGTTTTTTTGTAAAAAGAATTATAGATTGCTAAAGATAACTTACAAATTCATAAGGTTATGTAAATTTATTGATTAATAATAAGAAGTCAAATACTATATAGTTGATATGTTAAGGAAAGTATAGGGGGGGAATAATTTGAAAAATGTGGATGGTATAGAAGAACAATTAGGAGATATATCAAGTTCTATTGATGATATCAGTACTGCTATAGATGAATTTAGTCAAGATTATAGTGATAGTGGTTCTTTAGCTGGTATTGGATTAATTATTATAATTGTATTAATCTGTATTAATAATAATATAAAAAAACTTACACAAGCAATTAGGGATAAAAAGTAAGCAATCGTTCTTAAGTGTTACTAAATAAATTTATAGTTGTTGCAGAAAAAAGGAATTTGAATGGAGGTAAAAATAATATGGAATATACCATGTTTTTGATTGTACCTATATTAGGTTTATTATTATATGTTGAAAATCAAAATTTGAAGAAAAAAATTAAAGACCAAGAAGAGTGTATAAACAAATTGTGTGAGCTTACAGGAAATGATAATTTATCTTCTAATTGGGTTTCGTCAGAAGTAAAGAGGCGAATTGTTGATTTAAAGAAGGATGGAAAAACTGTTGAAGCTATCAAACTACTTAGAAATAAAACAAAAATATCGTTATTAGAGGCAAAAGAGTATATTGATGAACTTGATTAGTATAATGACTATAGCTATAGGATTTTACTTATCAATATTAATAATTTCTATAATATTAGCTATAGCTGCTATTGTTCCAATAGTGGTATGTAAAATTAAGACTAAACATATAATAGGTGGGAAAAGTTAGGGGATAAATTTATGATTAATAATGAAGATTTTGCTAAAGTAGTTCATCAAAAATGTGACTACTATATTCCAAAATTTGAAGATATGAAAGAAAGTAAAAGTAAAGAAAGTTGGAATTTTGCTGGTTTTTTCTTTACTTCTAGTTGGTTAGTATATAGGAAGATGTATGTAGAAGGATTTATTGCCTTAGGTATAAGAATATTAGTAATGTACATAGATCAATATGAAAGACCAGTGTCATGTATGATTCGTTTAATATGTGGGATTTATGGCAATTATTTATATTTAAAACATTGTAAAAAAAAGATAAATGATAATATTAATTTAGATGAAGATTTAAAAAGTGATAAGTTGCGTAGAGCAGGTGGTGTAAGTATAGCTGGCCTGATGGTAGTTTTTATAATTATATTTATTGCTACTGGAATATATGTTGAATATAATCCATCACCATTTTAATTAAAAATTTATAATACTGACAGCCTAATAAATTCCAATTTACTTGTTAGAGCTATAAATAGAAATTTATATAGCAGATTTAATTAACAACTTTACTATATTACGAACTTCAAAGTAGGAGAACATTCTCCTACTTTTTTAATTTTACAAGGATTATAATATCTCAAAATTTGTGCAAAATTTATGTATAATAGTAATATGAGTAGAGAATACAAAAGTAATGAAAATATAAATGAAACATTAGAAAATAACTTTGAATAGTTTAGAAAAACACGTGGAATAGAGTTAGCAAAGAAAGTTGTTAGCTATCAAAAGGAGCAAAAAATATGGAATGGAAGATGACAGTAGGGCAGATGAGTAAGCTATTCAATATCACTGCAGAGACCCTTAGACATTATGATAGAATAGGTTTACTTAAACCAATGATAAATGAAGAAAATGGTTATAGATATTATTCAATTAAAGAAATGGAAATGTTAGATTTAATATTAGATGCAAAATATTTAGAGCTGCCGCTTTCAAATATTAAAGAGGTTATTGGAAATAAAAGTATAGAAAATTACATAGAACTAATAGAATTGCAAGAAAAAACAATAGATGAGAAAATAGACCACTTGTTAAAAATAAAAGAACAAGCTAAAGAAAAGAAACAAATATTAAATGAAATGATGAATTTTAAAAATAACTATAACTTTGAACAATTAAATATAGTCCAAGAAGAAAATACTATAATATATATACCTAATGAAGCTATTATAAATAGAAAAGTTACACAAAAAGATGCTTTGTCAAAGTCAATGTACTTAGAGCAATGGATGATATCATACAGAGCAAAAGATTGCAACACATTAATCTATGATGAAGCGAATATGGGAATATATGAAAAAGACGCACATAATTTAATAATACCAGATAGCAAAAAAATCTTCAAAAAAACCTATAGTGGAAAAGCAATTAAAACTAAATTTGTAGGAACCTTTGAGGAATTAGAAGAGTATATTATTTCTATTTTAAATCACTACTATAAAAATGATAAAGAATTGAATTTAAACATAAATGTAAGTTGGATATGGAGTGTTTACAACGAAAAAGGAACTATAAACTTTATGGAAATTACTATTCCATTGGAAGTATGATTATGAAAAAAAATAAAATAATCTATTGACATTTGTGTTACACAAAACTTTATACTTATATAGAGGTGATAAGTATGGATCAGAAAATATTAGAAACAGAAAAGCTTTCGAAATTATTTATTAAATTTACTATTCCAAGTATTATAGGTATGATATTTATAGGAGTACAAGGTATAATAGATGGATTGTTTGTAGGTAATGTTATAGGAGGAAATGCCCTAGCAGCAGTGAACTTAGTTCAGCCTTATATGCAAATTATAATGGCCTATGCACTTGTAATAAGCGTAGGTGCACAAAGTATAATTGGAATAAACTTAGGTAAGGGAGAAAATGAAAAAGCACAAAATATTTTTAGAACTTCATTAATTTTGCTTACTTTAATTTCTATATTAGTAATGGTGATTGGAATATTCTTTAGTGATGAGATTGCTATATTCTTAGGTGCTAACGAAGTGCTTTTAGAAGGGGCTTCAACTTATATTAAAACTATATCTTGCTTTGTAATTTTTGTTTCAGTGATGTTTTTATTTGAAATGATAGTCAGAACAATTGGTAAACCAAATATTTCATTAGTAAGTATGATTTTAGCAGTATTATTAAACGTGGTTTTAGATTATCTTTTAATTAATAAATTTAATCTAGGAATAAAAGGCGCAGCTTTGGCTACTGGTATATCTTATACATCAGCATTTTTTATTAATATAATACCTTTTTTAAGTAAAAAAACTGTTATTAACTTATATAAAGGAAAATTTGATAAAAGTTGTTTATTTCCAATGGTATACAATGGCTCTTCGGAAGGGATTTCGTCACTTTCAAATGCACTTTCAATGTTTCTATTTAATACTGCATTGATGAAGATGGCAGGAGAAAATGGAATAGCTGCATTTTCTATAATAAACTATATAGCCCAAGTAGGGTATATGGTATTGTTTGGAATAGCAGATGGAGTAAGGCCAATAATAAGCTATAACTATGGTGCAGAAAATGAGAATAGAGTAAATAAAACATTAAGAACATCAATTATAGCTAATTTAGTAATTGGCGGAATAATATTTATAGTTATGGAGATGTTCTCTGAGCCTCTTATAAATGTTTTCTTAAAGGATGGACAGTCGGTACTAGAAATGGCTACTGCAGGTGCAAGAATTTACGGAATAGCATTTTTACTTAATGGTATTAACATATTAATATCATCGTACTTTACTGCAATAGATGACCCTAAATCTTCTATAATAGTTGCAGTAAGTAGAGGAATATTGTTTATAGTTATAGGTATTTTTATACTTCCATATATATTTGGAATAAATGGAATATGGGGAAGTATAGTTTTTGCAGAAGTAATAACAATAATTATATGTTTTAAATTATTAAAAAATAAGGAATTTGTTAAAGTGGTAAATTTATAGATAAATTAATATTAGATGAAGGAAGATAAACTTAGTTTGACTTCCTTTTTTAGTTGAAAGAATTAAATAACTTTATATATATTTCGTAATGATTAAAATTAATAAAATTATAATTAATATTATCAATTTATACATTGAAAAAAATTAAAAATATTAAAGTTAACATTAATAAATTTAAAAATACTATTGCGTTTTTAATAAAATTTAATATACTTATATTAAAGGAAGTGATAATGTGCATAAAATTATAACTAAATGTCCCGTTTGTGCGGAAGAAATGAAGATTATGAAATTAAAATGTAATCATTGCAACACGATTATAGAAAATGAGTTTTCTATTTCAAAATTTGATAGATTATCAAAAGAGCAACTAAATTTTGTAGAAGTATTTTTATCTTGTAGAGGAAACATAAAAGATGTGGAAAAACAACTTGGCATATCTTATCCAACTGTAAGAGGTAAGCTTGACGATATTAATAACAATCTAGGTTTAGTAATTAAAAAAGATACAGAGAAGGAAAAAGAAAAAATAATGGAAATGTTAGAAAACAAGGAGATAAGCTCAGAAGAAGCTATTAATCTTTTAAAAAAATTATAAAGTATGAAGGAGTGATTAATATGGAAGATAAAAAGAGAATTTTAAAGATGGTTGAAGAGGGAAAAATAACTGCAGAGGAAGCTATAAAATTATTAGATGTGCTAGATTCCAATGAAAAATGTGATATTGTTGTTAAAGAGGAAGTTATTGAAGATGATGATTTTTTTGATATAAAAAATGATGGTAAAAAAGGAAAAATGTTATTTGTAAGAGTAAAAAGCCAAGATGGAAGCAAAGTTAAGGTTAATATACCATTAGAATTTATAAAAATAATGGGTGGAATAGGAAGTATGTACAGCAGTGAACTTGAAAAATACAATATAGATATAGCTAAATTAATGGATGCAATAGATAATGGATTTGTTGGAAGAATTGTGGAAGTAGAAAATGGAGACGACAAGGTAATAGTAGAAATACAATAGGTGTTTAAATATGAGAATAATTGTAAAAAACAAAGAAGACAATGTTAACATAAATATAATAGCACCCATAAACGTTATAACGACTTTATTAAGAGTGTCTAAGCCATTTATAAAAATAGATTTTAACAAAGTATTTAAAAATAACAAAATAAATTATATATTTAGCTCCAAAGATGCGGCTGTTATTATAGAGGGCTTGAAATACCTAAATAAAGAACATAGAGGACTATATCTAGTAGATATAGAAGAAGAAAATGGAGATATGGTAAAAATAAAAATCTAAAATAGTGATTCTTAACAAGAATCATATCAAACTTAAAAAATAACTGTACATTAGTGTAATAACTAATGTACAGTTATTTTTTAATTTATTATAAAGTCGGTGGAAAAATCCATAAAATTATCTATAAAACAATAAATTAATACAAAAATAATTGATTTTACAATTTTGAAACAATTCTAATACAAAAGTAATATCTCAAGTCAGTAAAATATAATCATAATTAAAATTAATGATAACTAAGGTTGGAATACAAAAATTATCATTAATATTCAACACAAGTATTATATTGATATTTATATTAAGTATCATTCCTAAGACAAACGTGAGTAATGGATGTACACTTCAAAGACAAAATTCAAAAAAATATAGAAAAATTGTATATAAATTTAAGTGCTTAGGTATTTTTAAAAATGATAATAACTAAAGAAAAGAGTGAAAAGTTATGTGTGGGTTTGTAGGATACACTGGAAAAATAAAAGATAATAAAAGCGTTATAAAGAAGATGTTAGATAGAATAATACACAGAGGTCCAGACCAAATGGATGTGTATAGTGATGATAATATTACACTGGGATTTCGAAGACTAAGTATAATAGATGTTGCAGCACCTAGCCAACCTATATTTAATGAAGATAAGAGTTTAGCACTCTTATTCAATGGTGAAATATATAATTACATAGATCTAAGAGAAGAGTTAATTAATAAAGGACATATATTTCAAACAAAAACAGATAGTGAAGTTCTTATACATTTGTATGAAGAAGAAAATAAAGCAATGGTACATAAATTAAGAGGTATGTTTGCTTTTGTTATTTATAATTTTAAAGATAACAGTTTATTTATGGCCAGAGATCATTTTGGAATCAAGCCATTATATTATTATAAAACACAAAATGATAATTATTTATTTGGTTCGGAGATTAAAAGTTTTCTTGATCATCCAGAGTTTAAAAAACGTTTAAATGAAAAATTAATACAACCTTATTTATGTTTCCAATACTCAGCAATTTTAGATGAAACATTTTTTAAAGGTGTTTATAA